>JALYMV010000204.1 GCA_030773575.1 Actinomycetota bacterium | reverse complement strand
ACGCCGGCGCTCAACTCGGCGGCTGCGGCCGACGCGAGCGAGGGCGCAAGGGCTTAGAACCGCTTTCACAACGTGCGGCGGCGGTCGCGGCGAGCCTGTGGGTTTGGTCAGCTGCGGCGTAGAAGGCGAGCGGACGGGCGAAAGCTTGTCCGCCGCGGCAAGCGCGAATGCGCGGGGCTCGAGCTTTGCGGCCAGCGCGCGCAGTTCAGCGCGGTCTTCGGGGGTCAGGCCGCGCCCCTTGCGGACCAGCGTCGCCAGCCGCCGATCGGTCGTGTCGAGCGTGCCCAGATGCCGCCGGGCGAGCAGCGCGATGTGAGCGACGGCGAGCAGCCGGAAGATCGTCAGGCTTCGAGGGGGACGACGAGAGAACGAGAGGCGAGGCACAGCGACGCGCGACGGTGCCCCCCGTGCGGATTGCGACGCTTCGCTCCAGCGGCGTGCGGCGCCGCCGGAGGCACTTCAGCCAGCCCCAGGCACGCTTGCTGCGGTCAGTGTTTCGGCAGCCGTCACGGGATCGGTGTCGAGCAGCCGCGCTCCGACGCGGTGGGCCAACGCCGGGCTGGCGCCGGCGCCCGCCAGAGCCAGGTGTACGTGCGCGGCGAGGTCGCGTAACTCGTGTTCGACGTCGGCGAAGCGCGTGGACAGGGCGGCGGCGAGCACGACGACCGCTGGTGTGATCTCGGCTGCGGTGTCTCGCAGGCTGGCGATCGGCGTGTCGGCTCCGAGGTAGGTGATCCGCCAGCCGCGGTTGCGCAGCGCGATCCCAAAGCCGGCGAGGCCGAGGGTGTGAAGCTCGTTGGGTGGGCAGGCCAGCAGCGCCATCGGTCCGGCGCCGCGGTTGGAGCCGCGCAGCAGGCCCACGAGGCGCGCTTGGAGCAGGCTGCTCGCGAAGTGCTCGTGGCCGACGGAGATCTCGGCGCGGGCCCACCGCTCGCCGAGGTCGTGAAGGAACGGGAAGATGACGGCGCGCATCGCCTCGTTGGAGCCGGCGTCGGCGAGCAGTCGGTCGAGCAGGGCGTGGACACGCACGGCGTCAAAGGCGGCCAGCGCCTCGCCAAGTTCTTCGCGAAGCCGCTCGACGCCCGCCGCGCCGTTGCCCGGGCCCTGCGCGTCCGCGGCGCGGACGGCCGCGGCTGCCTCGGCGGCCGACAGCCCGGCCGCGAGCTGACGCTGCATCGCCCGCACCCGAAGCTCGTCTTCGCCGGAGTACAGGCGAAACCCGCCGGAGGTCCGCACAGGTCGCAGAAGCCCGTACCGGCGCTCCCAGACTCGCAGGCGGTCGGTGCTGACGCCGACACGCCGGCTGAGCTCGCCGATCCGGATGCGACACTCAGGCGCGCCCATATCCAGACGCTACCTGAACAAACGCTGGACAAACCTTGATTGGCCCCGCCGGGATTCGGGAACAAACGCAATGCAAGCGGCCGGCGACGGTCCCTCCACCGGGCGCGCAGCCGCGAGCACCCGCTCAATCCATTCCCGCCGCTCACCGCGCCGCTTGGCGTCGCCGGGAGCACCCCTCGAGGAGGCCCGATGGCCAATCACGAATTTGGAAGCCGTTCCGCTAGCGCCGTCGCCGACCAGGACAGCGCGACGACGTCCCAGTCGGCACCCCCTGCTTCTGGTCGCGAGCAGGTCAAGGAGATGCAGCAGCGACAGCGCGAGGAGTTCGGCGGCCTGCACTGGGGTTCGGCCTTCTTTGGGTGGCTGGTCGCGGTGGGCATCGCCACGCTGCTGACCGCGATCCTCAGCGCCGCCGGCGCCGCGGTGGGACTCACCCAGGGAGCGAGCACGCAGGACGCGACGGGCAACGCCGACACCGTCGGAATCGTCGGCGGAATCGTGCTGCTGGTCATCTTGCTTGTCGCGTATTACGCCGGTGGCTACGTCGCGGGGCGCATGTCGCGCTTCAGCGGCCCGCGGCAGGGCCTCGGGGTGTGGATCATCGGCCTCCTCGTGACCGTCGTGTTGGCGGTCGCCGGCGCCGTGCTGGGCGCCGAGTACAACGTCCTCAGCCAGCTCAACCTGCCGCGCATCCCGGTCGACGAAGGGTCGCTCACGACCGGCGGGCTCATCGCCCTGGCGACCATCGTGGTCGGCACGCTGCTCGCCGCCTTCGCGGGCGGCAAGGCCGGCACGCACTACCACCGCAAGATCGATCGCGCCGGCGCGCGCTAGCCGGACGGGCGGCACCAAGCCCCCTGCACACCAGCGGGCGCCGGTCACGGACGGCCGGCCCCGCCAGGCCGTACCCAGCGACGCCCACGACACCCGAGGCCTTCATGCACACCGACCAGGCCATCCCCACCCGCGGCAAGAACGCCGTCGACTCCCACGGCGACAAGACCCGGCCGAAATCGGATTCGTCAACACCCCGGTCCGCACCATCGTCTCACGCAGACGATGGTCTCGGCCGGCCGGTCGGCGTTCCTCGTGGAAGCTGGCGCGAGCGTGTCCGCTCCAAGCCGGGCGTGGGCCAGGCGTACCGCGTCGGCGTCTTCGTCGTCGGGCTTCTCTTCATCGTGCTCGGGTTCGCCCTTGCCGTCCTGCCGGGCCCCCTCACGATCCCGCCGGTCCTGATCGGCCTGTGGATCTGGTCGACCGAATTCCGCTTCGCCCAGCGGTTCTTCGCGTCCTTCAAGCGCAAGGCTCACGAGGCGTGGCAGCACGCCAAGCTCCACCCCGTCAGCTCGACCGCCATCACCGTCGGCGGACTCGCCGCAGCAGGCGCAGCGGCGTGGGCGATCTCCCACTTCGAGCTGATTGCCAAGGGACAGCGCGCGCTCGGCTTGTAAACAGAGGCGCCGCCGCCGTCCTGTTGTCGCCTCCGGGCGAACAGGACGCCTTCTTGTTGCGACGTGGCGGCTCGTGCCAGCGGCGCGCGCTTGCAGCTCGCCACGCCGTCGCCGCGGAACTGGCCGCCCCGGGGTCAATAACGCCGGCCCGCCTGCGCCGGACCTGCGGGGCCGAAACCCGCCAATCAGGCGCCGGCGAGCCGTTCGACGGCGACGCGCCGGCCGGGCAGGCTCTCCCAGTCGCGGTCGACCATGACCGCCCAGATCCCTGCCCTTGGTGCCAGCAGTCGCGACCGCGAGCGCGTCGGGCAGCTTCAGCGCGTTCGATGAGCGTCCGCGCAGCTCCGCGACGCGTTCGGCGATCGCCTGGTCCACCGGCGACAGCACGACCGAGGCGAAGAAGTCAGGCACGGGCTGTTGATCGTGGTGGCCCCGATGCGCCCCGACGAGCACCTCGGCGTAGGAGACGACCGAGGCGATGAGCAGCGTGCGCGTCGCTACGAGCTCGCGCAGGCGCGCGTCGACGACGTCGTGGTGCGGATCGCCGGCGTCGAGCAGACCGATGACGACGCCGGCGTCGATCAGACCGCTCGTCACGCATCGCGTCGACGGTGCGCCGCAGCTCGCCGTCGGTGTTCAGCGCGCCGCTGAAGTGATCGAGAGCGTAAAGGGCGCCCTTCGCGTTCTGCTCGCCTTCGGCATCCGGGGGCTGGTCGGTGACGATGATCAGGCGGCAACCCCGCTCACGCTGTACCTCGTAGCGCCGGTTGTCCTCGAGCTCGGCGACCTCGCCGACCAGCTCGACCGTCACCTTGTCGCGCTTGGTTGCCATGGGCTGGTGCCAGTGCCGCATCGCGGCGGGCCGAACGAGCAGTCGCACCCGCGATCCAGGCTGCACGACGTCCGCGTCCGCCCGCGCGTGTGGCTCGGTCACCGGCGCACGCTCCTCGCCCTGCTCTCACTGGTCCTCGTCATCGAGCGCCGGGTACTGCGGAGGCGGAGTGCCATGGAGCTCGAGCACGCGCGGGTACTCAGCGGTGTGCTCAGGCTCGTGGCGCTCCTCGACGGTCAGCCGCACGCGCCACTCGTCGCCGAAGTCGAATACGTAGCCGACCTCCTGTCCGACGCGCAGTCCGAGCTCGGCGATCGGGAGGTCGGCGGTCGGCGGGCCCTCGTCCGGCGTGACGGGCGTCGTGTACTCGGCGCCCGGGGCGTCGCTGAAGAAGCCGCCGTCGAGCCAGAACGAGTACAGATGGTCGTCGAGCCAGCCGAACGCCTCCTGGATCGCGTCGTGCAGCGCGGTGAGGTGCTGGCGTTCGAGGACCGCAAGTCGCGCCCGCACGCCCGGCGCGTTCAGCAGGTCCGCGGTGACGACGAGGACG
>JALYMV010000203.1 GCA_030773575.1 Actinomycetota bacterium | reverse complement strand
GCGCGAGCCCGGGCCCGCGCCCGCCGCCGCAGCCGGCGCCTCCGGGCCGCTGCTCGCCGTGAAGGAGCTCGTGCTGCGCTTCGGCGGCGTCACCGCGCTCGACGGCGTCTCCTTTGACGTGCGCGCGGGCGAGCTGTTCGCGGTGATCGGGCCCAACGGCGCGGGCAAGACGTCGATCTTCAACTGCCTCAACGGGGTCTACCGGCCGCAGTCGGGGACGATCCGGCTCGAGGGCGAGAACCTGATCGGCCTGCCGCCGGCCCGGATCGCCGGGCTGGGCGTCGCGCGCACGTTCCAGAACCTCGGGCTGTTCGTGAACCTCGACGTGATCGACAACCTGATGCTCGGGCGCCACCACCTGATGCGCACGGGCTTTCTGTCGGGGGCGGTGTGGTGGGGGCGGGCCAAGCGCGAGGAGCTCGTGCACCGGGAGGCGGTCGAGCAGATCGTCGAGCTGCTCGAGCTCGAGCCGCACCGCCACACCCACGCGGGCCTGCTGCCCTACGGCGTGCAGAAGCGCCTCGAGCTGGGCCGCGCGCTGGCGATGGAGCCGCGCCTGCTGCTGCTCGACGAGCCCGTCGCGGGCATGAACCTGGAGGAGACCGAGGACATGGCGCGCTACATCCTCGAGGTCCGCGAGCGGCTCGGGCTGGCGATGATCCTCGTCGAGCACGAGATGGCGTTGGTGATGGACATCGCCGACCGCGTGATGGCGCTGGACTTCGGCATACCGCTCGCGACGGGGACGCCCGAGCACGTGCAGGCCGACCCCAAGGTCGTCGAGGCCTACCTGGGCGGTGCGGCGTGAGCACGGCGGCGGCGCCCCCCGCGCTGGGCTCGCTGCCCGAGATGCTGCTGCACCAGGCGCGCGAGCGCCCGCGCGCCGCCGCCCTGCGCGAGAAGCACCGCGGCCGCTGGCGCGAGACGACGTGGGCGCAGTACGCCGAGTGCGCGGCACGCGTGGGGCTGGCCCTCGCCGAGCTCGGCGTCGAGCCCGGCGACCGGGTGGCCATCCACGCCGAGAACCGGCCGGAGTGGGTGATCTCCGACCTCGGCATCCAGGGCATCGGCGCGATCGCCGTCGGGGTCTACCCGACGAGCCCGGCGGCCGAGGTCGAGTACCTGCTCTCGCACTCGGAGGCCAAGGTCCTGATCGCCGAGGACGAGGAGCAGCTCGACAAGGCGCTCGCCGTGCGCGAGCGCCTGCCGGCGCTGCGGCGCATCGTGGTGATGGACCCCCGCAACGTCGCGCAGCTCGACGACCCGATGATCGTCACCTTCGAGGCGTTCGAGGCGAGCGTCGACTCGGACGGCGCCGTGGAGGCCTGGGCGGCGCGCGCGCAGCAGCTCGACCCCGCCGCCCCCGCGATCATCGTCTACACCTCGGGCACCACGGGGCCGCCCAAGGGCGCGATGCTCACCCACGCCAACCTGGCCTGGGCGGCGTCCGTGCTGCGCGAGGCCTTCGGCGCCCGCCCCGACGACGAGGTCCTCTCCTACCTGCCGCTCTCCCACGTCGCCGAGCGGATCTTCTCGGTGATCGACGCGGTGGGGATCGGCTACGTCGTGAACTTCGGCGAAGGCGGCGAGTCCTTCGCGCAGGACCTGCGCGACGTGCAGCCGACGATCTTCATCGGGGTGCCGCGGGTGTGGGAGAAGATGCTCGCCGGCGTGCAGATCCGCATGGGCGACGCCTCGCGCCTCAAGCGCGCGGCGTACCGGTTCGGCACGGGCGGCGGCGGCCCGGCGCGCTCGCTGCTGCTGCACCGCCCGCTGCGCGACAAGCTCGGCCTCTCGCGGGTGCGCGTGGCGGTCTCGGGCGCCGCGCCGATCGCCCCGCAGGTGCTCGAGTTCTTCCGCGGCCTGGGCGTCGGCGTGCGCGAGGTCTACGCGCAGACGGAGAACACCGCGGTCTGCACCTTCACCCCGGAGGACGACGTGCGCCTGGGCAAGGTCGGCAAGCCGGTCGAGGGCGTCGAGGTCAGGATCGCCGAGGACGGGGAGATCCTCATGCGCTCGCCCGGCGTCTTCGCGGGCTACTTCCGCGACGAGGCCGCCACCCGCGCGGTGCTCGACGACGACGGCTGGCTGCACACGGGTGACGTCGGCGAGCTCGACCCCGACGGCTTCCTGACCATCACCGACCGCAAGAAGGACGTGATCATCACCGCGGGCGGCAAGAACGTCTCCCCCTCGGAGATCGAGAACCGGCTCAAGGTCTCGCCCTACGTCCGCGAGGCGGTGGTGATCGGCGACCGCCGCCCCTACCTCGTCGCCCTGATCGGGATCGAGGCCGACACGGTCGGCGACTGGGCCGCCCGCCGCAACCTCGCCTTCACGACCTACGCCGACCTCTCGGGCAAGCCCGAGGTCCGCGAGCTGATCGCGGGCTGGGTCGAGGAGGTCAACTCGCAGTTCGCGCAGGTGGAGACGATCAAGCGCTTCGCCCTGCTCGACAAGGAGCTCGACCACGAGGACGGCGAGCTGACCGCGACCCTGAAGGTCAAGCGCGCCGCGATGGCGGAGCGCTTCGCGGCCGAGGTGGAAGGCCTGTACGAGCGGGGAGGGGCGCAGCCCCGGTCGAGCGATGCCGGAGGCGAAGCTCCGTCTCAGGCCGCGGGCACGGAGGACCGCGGAGGTGACTGAGTTCTGGCAGCTGTGCTTCGCGGGCCTGGCGCTCGGCGCGCGCTACGCGCTCGTCGCGCTCGGCTTCGTGATCATCTACCGGGCCACGGGGGTGATCAACTTCGCGCAGGGCGGGCTGCTGGCCGTCGGGGCCTACCTGGCCTACGCGTTCGCCAACCAGGCGTCGCTGCCGTTCGTGGTCGCCGTGCTGCTGGCGCTGCTCGTCGCCGGGCTGCTCGGGGCGGGGGTCGAGCGGGTGGTGCTGCGCCGCACGGTCGGCCAGCCCGTCTTCGCGGTGATCATGATCACGATCGGCCTGCTGTTCATCCTCGAGCAGGTCGTCACCGCGGTCTGGGGCTTCGACGCGCTCAACCTCGCCGATCCGTGGGGCGTCGACACGCTCGAGACCGGCGGCATCGTGTTCGCCGAACGCGACCTGTGGACGATCGGCATCGCCGCCGCGGTGCTCGGCGGGTTCTTCGCGTTCTTCCGGTTCTCCTCGCTGGGCGTCGCGATGCGCGCGACCGCGATCGACCCCGAGGCGGCGCTGGCGCAGGGCATCAGCGCGCGGCGCGTCCACGGCGTGTCCTGGGCGATCGCCGCGGGGCTCGCCGCGCTCGCGGGCGTGACCCTGGCCAGCGGGCCGGCGGCGCTGAACCCGGGCATCGGGGCGATCGCGCTCGTCGCCTTCCCGGCGATGATCGTCGGGGGCCTGGACTCGCCGTTGGGCGCGGTGCTCGGCGGCATCATCATCGGGCTCACGCAGGCGCTGACCGGCGGCTACCAGGACGACATCGCGCCGTGGCTGGGGGAGAACTTCTCCCAGGTGATGCCCTACGTGGTGATGATCCTGATCCTGCTCGTGCGGCCCTACGGGCTGTTCGGCACGCAGGAGGTGCGGCGTGTCTAGGCCGAACCGGATGATGACCCGCGACTACGCCGACGAGCTGCGGCTCTTCCGCTCGCGCACGGCGAAGGCGGGCCTCGTGGCGCTCGTGCTGCTATGGGCGCTGCTGCCCGTCTTCGTGACGAGCGACTTCTGGCTGTCCGTCCTCAACTACGCCGGCATCGCCGCGATCGGCGGCATCGGCCTCAACCTGCTCACGGGCTACACGGGCCAGGTCTCGCTCGGCCACGCCTTCTTCCTCGGCGTCGGCGCCTACGTCGCCGCCCAGGTCGGCGACGAGCTCGGGCTCCCGCTGGTGCTCTGGCTGCCGGCCGCGGCCCTGTGCGGCGCGCTGATCGGAGCGGCGGTCGGCCCCTTCGCCCTGCGCCTGCGCGGCAACTACCTGGCGATCGTCACGCTCGGGCTCGTCTTCCTGGGCGAGCACCTGTTCCGCAACCTCGACTCGATCACGGGCGGCAACTCGGGCACCTCGGTGAGCGCCCCGGCCACGCTCGGGCCGGTGAACTTCGGGGAGATCGAGCTGGCCGGGCAGCTGTACTCGTTCAA
Source organism: Actinomycetota bacterium (assembly GCA_030773575.1). GTDB lineage: Bacteria > Actinomycetota > Thermoleophilia > Solirubrobacterales > Solirubrobacteraceae > JACCYI01. The sequence continues at coordinate 3,148 of JALYMV010000203.1, read as the reverse complement.
CCAGGGCTACTTCTGGCTGATCTGGGGGCTGGTCGGGCTCGTCGCCCTGCTGGCCAAGAACATCGTCCGCACCCGGCCGGGGCGGGCGATCCAGGCGATCCGCGACCGCGACGTCGCGGCGGAGGTCGTCGGCGTCCCGCTCGGGCGCTACAAGGTCGGGGCGTTCGCGCTCTCGAGCGCGCTGGCGGCGATGGCCGGCGCGCTGTACGGCTCCTTCCAGCAGTTCATCTCGCCGGACGAGTGGAGCCTGCTCCTCTCCATCCAGTACATCGCCATCATCATCGTCGGCGGCGTGGGGACGATCTTCGGGGCGGTCATCGGCGCGCTGTTCCTCGGCGGGCTGCCCGCGCTCATCGACGAGTACTCGGCGTCGATCCCGGGCGTCGCGACGTCGGCGACCGACGAGGGGTTCATCTCGGTCTTCTCGCTCAACCAGGTCATCTTCGGCCTGCTGATCGTGCTCTTCCTGGTCTTCGAGCCGCGCGGGCTGGCCGCGATCTGGCTGCGGGCGAAGGCCTACTTCAAGGCGTGGCCGTTCTCGTACTAACAAGGGGGATGCAGTGAGGGTCAGAGTGAGGGTCAGCAAGCGATGGGCAGTCGTCGCGGTGACGGCGCTGGCGGTGGCGGGATGCGGCGGCGCCGCGGGCGAGAGCTCGGAAGAGGGAGGCGGCGGCTCGGGCGGCAAGCTCTCGAGCGGCCCGGGCTTCGACGGCAAGACGATCAAGCTGGGCGTCCTGACGCCGCTGTCGGGCCCGGTCGCGGTGGTCGGCAACCCACTCACCGCGGGCAACAAGGTCTACTTCGACTACGTCAACTCCAAGGGCGGGATCGCCGGCAAGTACAAGGTCGAGCTCGTCCAGGAGGACACGCAGTACACGCCCGACGGCACGGTGCAGAAGTACAACAAGATCAAGAACGAGGTCGCGGCCTTCACGCAGATCCTCGGCACGGCGCCGACGCTCGCCGCGCTGCCGCAGCTCAAGAAGGACAACATCCTCGCGGCCCCCGCCTCGCTGGACGCCTTCTGGGTGCGGGAGGCCAACCTGCTGCCCGTCGGCGGCCCGTACCAGGTCCAGGCCATCAACGCGCTCAACTACTACGTCGAGCAGGAGGGCAAGGACAAGAAGATCTGCTCGTTCGTCCAGGACGACGCCTACGGGGAAGCCGGGCAGGCCGGCGTCGACTTCGCCGAGGAGCAGCTCGGCTTCCAGACCGCCAAGACCGTGAAGTTCAAGGTCGGCGACAAGGACGTCACGGGTCAGGTCCAGCAGCTCGCGAGCGCCAAGTGCGACGCGGTCTTCCTCACCGCCACGCCGACGGACGCGGGCACGATCTGGGGCACGGCGGCCAAGCTGGGCTTCGCGCCGCGCTGGATCGGCCAGTCCCCCGTGTGGGTCAACGCGCTCGCCGCGTCCCCGCTGAAGGACTACCTCGCCAAGACGACCTGGATCGCGGCCGAGGGCACGGAGTGGGGCGACCAGGAGGTGCCCGGCATGAAGCAGATGCTCGAGCGCATCGAGCAGTTCAAGCCCAACCAGAAGCCGGACTACTACTTCTCGTTCGGCTACCTGCAGGGTCAGGCGATGGAGGCGGTGCTCGAGCAGGCGGTCAAGCGCGGCGACCTCTCCCAGGCGGGGATCGTCAAGGCGGTCGAGGAGGTCGGGACGGTCTCGTTCGAGGGCCTCAGCGGCGACTACGAGTACGGGCCGGCCGAGTCGCGCAACCCGCCGCGCTCCACGACCATCTTCAAGGTGGAGCCGGACAAGCCCAACGGCCTCGGGACGCTCGAGTACCAGACGGAGTCCGAGCCCGCCATGCAGTTCGAGTTCGAGAAGGCGGACTCCTAGCCCGAGCCGGGCGCGGCGGTGGTGGCTCGGCGGACTTCCACGGCGGCTGTGCGGTTATGGTTGCGGGTCCCATGGCCGACATCGAAGCCCACATCACCGGAACCGTCTGGAAGATCGAGGTCAAGGTCGGCGACGATGTCGAAGAGGGCGACACGGTCGTGATCCTCGAGTCGATGAAGATGGAGATGCCGGTCGAGGCCGAGGACGAGGGCAGGGTCGCCCGGATCGTGGTCGAGGAGGGCCAGTCGGTCTCGGAGGGTGATCCGCTCGTTGTCCTCGAGTAGCGCCCCGGCCGTGGAGCTCGCCGAGGGGAGGCTCCGGCTCGACCACCCGGCGCTCCACCTCGCGCGCCTGACCATCGACCACCCGGCCAAGCGCAACGCGCTCGACCACGCGATCCTCGACGCGATCGCCGACACCCTGCCCGGCCTCGACGCCCGCTGCCTGCTCATCACGGCGGTCGGGCCCGTCTTCTCGGCGGGCTACGACATCGGCGGCCTGCCCGGCTCGCCCGACTTCCCCGACCGCGCCGAGGCGCTCGTCGCCCACCCGTTCACGAGCGCGATCGAGGCGCTCGAGGCGTTCCCCTATCCCACCGTGGCCGCGCTCAACGGCCACGCGATCGGCGGGGGGCTCGAGCTCGCGCTCTCCTGCGACCTGCGCCTCGCGGCGGCCGGCATCCGCGTCGGGATGCCGCCGGCGAAGCTCGGCCTCATCTACTCCCACACCGGGTTGCGCAAGTTCATCGACGCGGTCGGCGTCGCGCGGACGCGCGAGCTGTTCCTCGTCGGGCGCAACGTCGAGGTCGAGCGGGCGCACGGGTGGGGCCTGGTCAACGAGGTCGTCGAGCCGGAGCGCCTCGCGGCGGTCGCGCTCGACTGGGCGGGCGAGGTGGCCGCCAACGCGCCGCTCTCGCTCGCGGGCAACAAGCGGGTCATCCGCGAGCTGCTGGCCGCCGAGGGCGCGCTCGACCCGGCGGTCGAGCGGGAGCTCATCGCGCTGCGGGAGTCGTGCTTTCGCTCCGAGGACTTCCAGGAGGGCGTGCGGGCGTTCGGCGAGAAGCGCGCGCCGGACTGGCAGGGTCGCTGACCCGGGCCGTGCGCCATCATGGTGCGGTGCCCCGCTCCGCCGCCCTGCTGCTCGTCGCGCTGACGCTCGCCGTCGTCGGCGCATCGGTGGCGCGCGCCGCGGAGCTCGCGCAGGAGCCGCGCCCGGCGGCGGTGCAGACCCCCGAGCCGACGGCGACGCCGACGCCCACGCCCGGCGTCACGGAGCCGCTCCCGGACCCGACGCCGGAGCCC
>JALYMV010000202.1 GCA_030773575.1 Actinomycetota bacterium | reverse complement strand
GGGCGATCCTCGGCGCCGCGGTGCCCTTGGCCGCGGCGATCGAGGCGCCCTGGCAGTACGCCGTCGCGCTCGCCGCGGCGGTCGCCCTCGCCCTCGGCCGGGCGCCCACCCTCGTGCTGCTGGGCGGGGCGCTGGTGGGGCTGCTCGCGCTCGCGCTCTAGCCTTTCGCCCATGGCGGCCGGGAGCGAGGAGCTGCAGGGGGAGAGCGCGGAGGTCCTCGCGCGGCTCATCCGCTTCAACACGGTCAACCCGCCGGGCAACGAGCGTCCGGCGGTCGAGTGGCTCGCGGGCTACCTCTCGGACGCGGGGCTCGAGTGCGAGCTGCACGCCGCCGAGCCCGCCCGACCGAACCTCGTGGCTCGCCTGCGCGGCGCCGACCCGGAGGGCGGGCCGGTGCTCGGCTACCTCTCCCACGCCGACACGGTGCTGGCCGACGCCGGCGACTGGACCCACGACCCCTGGGGCGGGGAGGTCCACGACGGCGTCCTGTGGGGCCGCGGCGCGCTCGACATGAAGGACCAGACGGCGGCCGAGGCGGTCGCGGCCGCGTCGCTGGCGCGCTCGGGCTGGCGCCCGCCGCGCGGCGAGCTCAAGCTCTTCTTCGTCTCCGACGAGGAGGCGGGCGGGTTCCTCGGCGCCAAGTGGCTCACCGAGGAGCACCCCGGGCCCGCGCGCTGCGACTTCCTGGTCAACGAGGGCGGCGGCGCGGTGATGCCGTACGGTCCCCGGCGCCTCTACGGCGTGAGCGTCGCCGAGAAGGGGACCTTCCGCTTCACGGTCACCGCGCGCGGCGTGGCCGGCCACGCCTCCATCCCCGGCACGGGCGACAACGCGCTGCTCAAGCTCGCGCCGGCGCTCGAGGCGCTCGGCTCGCGCCGTCCCGCCTATGATCTGACAGAGGCGCCCCGCGCGCTCGTCGAGGCGCTCGGCGAGGACACCGGCGACCTCGACGCCGCCGTGGCCGCCATCCGCGCGGTCGAGCCCCGCCTGGCCGCGATGGTCGAGCCGACGCTCGGCGTGACCATGGTCCCGACGCGCATCCGCGCCTCGGAGAAGATCAACGTCATCCCCGCCCGCGCCGAGTTGCGCGTCGACTGCCGCACGCCGCCCGGGATGGAGGCCGACTCGGCGATGGCGCGCGTGCGCGAGGTGCTCGACGGCGAGGGCTACGAGGTCGCCTTCACCGAGCAGGTCGTCGGCAACCGCTCCCCGGTCGCCTCCCCGCTGATGGACGCGATCGCCGGCTGGGTGGGCGAGAACGACCCGGGCGCCGAGGCGGTCCCGAGCGTCCTGCCCGCCTTCACCGACTCGCGCTGGTGGCGCGCCGCCTTCCCGGAGTGCGTCGCCTACGGCTTCTTTCCCATGCGCCACTCCACCCTCTATGAGACCTGGCCGCTCGTGCACTCCGCCGACGAGCGCATCGACCTGCGCGACCTCGGGTTCGCGACCCGCTTCTTCCACGATCTCCCCGAAAGGCTCCTGACATGAGCGAGACGGTCTCAGACGACGAGAAGCTCCGCCTCGGCGGCATGGCCCTGCGCAACGGCCTGCTGGTCCACGGCCCGACCCACTGGGCGGCCGCGGTGCGCACGGACGGCGGCGACATCAAGGCGGCGTCGGGCCGCAAACCGCGCGTCAAGGGCGTCGACAACCTGCCGGGGGTGCGCGGGGTCGTGCGCCTCGGCGAGGCGATGGCGGTCATCCCGCTGGTCAAGAAGGGGCTGCCGGAGGCCAAGCTGCCTTTCCAGGACGCCTCCGTGCTCGGCGTGATGGCCGGCGCCTCGGTGGCCGGCGGGCTGCTGCGCAGGCGCTCGGGCGGCCTGGGCGGCGAGGCGGCCGCCGCGGCGATCGGGATGGTGCCCGCGGTCTTCGCACTGCGCGGGGGCGAGCTCGCCGAGTACCACGGGGTCGAGCACAAGGCGATCGCGGCCTACGAGCAGGACGCCGACGACGCCCGCGACCCCGCCAAGGAGCACGAGCGCTGCGGGTCGCACCTCGTCGCCCCGATGCTCGCCTCCAACGTGGCGGGCACGCTGCTCCTGCGCCGGCTGCTCGAGCGGCCCGGGCCGGTGGCCGGCGGGGCCGTCGCGCTCGCCTCCACCGCCGCGGCGGTCGAGGTCTTCGCGTGGTGCGAGCGCCACTCGGAGTCCCGCCTCGCCCGCGCGATCCGCCGCCCCGGCTTCGAGATCCAGCGGGTGCTCGGCACGCGCGAGCCCGACGAGCGCCAGCTCGAGGTGGGCCGCGCCGCGCTGGCGGAGATCTTGCGCGTGGAGAGCTAGGGTCCGGACCCCATTGCGCGCTGTGGCGCGCGTCCGTATACCTCAGCGTCGGATGACTCTCGCCGCCGCCGCCGCCGCGAGCGGGCCCGCGTGGTACGAGTGGGACTCGATCTCGCTCTGGCTGCAGACGTGGGCGCCGCTGATCTTCATGGCGATCATCGTCGTCGTCCTCTGGCGGACGATGAAGCTGATGCCGCGGACGAAGCCGACGGAGATCAAGCCGAGCGCGGCCTCCTCCACCGGCTGGGCCGACGTCGCGGGCGCCGACGAGGCCAAGCAGGAGCTCCAGGAGGTCGTCGAGTTCCTGCGCGACCCCGAGCGCTTCCGCCGCCTCGGGGCGACCGTCCCCAAGGGCATCCTGCTCCACGGGCCGCCCGGCACCGGCAAGACGCTGCTGGCCAAGGCGGTCGCCCAGGAGTCCGGCGCCCACTTCTTCTCGCAGTCGGCGGCCGCCTTCGTCGAGATGTTCGCCGGCCTCGGCGCGTCGCGGATCCGGCGGCTGTTCGCCACCGCCCGCAAGCACGAGCCCGCCATCGTCTTCATCGACGAGCTCGACGCCGTCGGCGGCCAGCGCGGCGCGGGCTCGGACTCCGAGCGCGAGCAGACGCTCAACCAGCTCCTCGTCGAGATGGACGGCTTCAGCTCGCGCGGCCAGCTCGTGGTCATCGCGGCCTCCAACCTGCTCGAGAAGCTCGACCCCGCGCTGCTGCGGCCGGGGCGCTTCGACCGCCAGATCTTCGTCTCGCCGCCCGACGTCGGCGGTCGCGAGGAGATCCTGGGGGTCCACACGCGCGCCAAGCCGATCGCGCCGACCGTCGACCTCGCGGTGCTCGCGCGCCAGACCGCGGGCCTGACGGGGGCCGACCTGGCCAACATCTGCAACGAGGCGGCCATCTTCGCCGCCCGCTCGCACCGCGACGTGATCGTCCAGGCGGACTTCGACGCCGCCGTGGAGCGCGTGGTGGCCGGGATGCAGTCGCGCCGCACGCTCAACGACCACGAGCGGCGGGTCGTCGCCTTCCACGAGGCCGGCCACGCGCTCTGCGCCGAGCTGCTGCCGCGGGTCGACCGGGCGCACAAGATCTCGATCGTCCCCCGCGGCCGGGCCCTGGGCTACACGCTCAACCTGCCCGAGGAGGACCGCTACCTCAAGACCCGCGAGGAGCTCATCGACTACATGACGGTGCTCCTGGGCGGCCGCGCGGCCGAGCAGATCGTCTTCGGCGCGATCACCACCGGCGCCGCCGACGACCTCAACCGGGTCGCCGACATCTCGCGCTCGATGGTCCACGACTACGCGATGGGCACGTCGATCTCCGCGTTGCGGGTCTCGGCCGAGGGCGGCGCCGTCTCCGACCGCACGCGCCAGCTGCGCGACGAGGAGCAGCAGCACTTCGCCGAGGAGGCGATGCGGGCCGCCATCCGGCTCATCACGGAGCACCGCGACCGCCTCGACGCGCTCGCCGGCGCGCTCCTGCGCGACGAGGTCCTCGAGCGCGACGAGATCGAGCGGATCATGGCCGGCGTGCCGCGCGTCAAGCGCGATCGGGGCGGCGGGCTGCGCGTCGTGGCCTCCCGCCCGGATCCGGGCTCACGTTCCTAGCCAGATCTGCCGAATACGGGCGTAATGGGTCCGCTCGCCGTCCCCGCGACCGCTGACGCGGACCTCCGGGCCGACGCGCTCGCCGGCGCGCTGGCCGCCGCCGATGACGTGAAGGCCGCAGGCCGGGCGGTCATCGACCACCTGGCCGGCCTCGGCCTGCTGCCCAGCTTCTACCTCGAGCAGGGCGGCCGCCTGCGCTGCCAGGCCATGCGCGGCTACTGGCAGATCTTCGACGGCATCCCGGCCGGCGCCGGCGTGATCGGCCGGACGTGGGCGACCGGGGAGCCGACGGTCGCTCTCGACGTCACCGCGTCGGAGGACTACCTCGAGGCCGCCCCGGCCGTCGTGGCGGAGGTCTGCATCCCGGTCCGGGTCGGCGGCAGGGTGGTCGGCGCGCTCAACGCGGAGTCCCGCACCCCGCTCGGGACCCCCGACGTCATCGAGATCATCCGTGCGGCCACGCTGCTCGCCGCGCGGCTCGAGGGGCTCGGCCGGCTCGAGAGCCCGTCTCCCGCCGAGATCCTGGCCCGCGCGGGCGCCCGGCTCGCCGCGCTCTCCGAGCCCGCCGCGATCGTCGCGGAGACCGGCGGCGCCGCGCGCGACCTCTCCGGCTTCAACTCCGTGATGCTCGCCGTCGCGGGCCCGGACGGCCGCCTGGCCGTCGAGCACGCCGATGGCCCGTTCGCCGCCCTCTTCTCCGCCCTCGACGCGGGTGGGCTCGCGGACATCGCGGGCTCCGTGGCGTTGAGCACCTCGTGCTACACGAGCGGCGAGGCCGCGGGCCTCGGCTTCACGGGTCACGAGCCGGTGCGCGCCGCGGGCGCCGCCACCATGGTCGTCCTGCCCCTCACCGCCGCCGGTGAGCGCCTCGGCATCCTCGTCCTCGCCGACGAGCGGGAGCGGACGCTGGCGACCGGGGAGGTCGAGCTGCTCGAGCTGCTGGCCATGCAGGCGGCGGGCGGACTGCGCACCGCGGCCGCCGTCCGCGAGCTGCGCGACCGCGCCGCGCGCGACGCGCTCACCGGCCTCGGCCACCACGCGACCTTCCACGCCGCGATCGCCTCGCTGCGCGCGAGCACGCCGGCCGGCGCCGGCGTCGCCGTCGTGCTCGCGGACGTCGACCGCTTCAAGGACATCAACGACCGCCTCGGCCATGCGGCCGGCGACATCGTCCTGCGGCGCGTCGCCGCCGAGCTGCACCTCACCGCGCCCGCGGATGCCGCCGCCTACCGGGTGGGCGGCGACGAGTTCGCCGTGCTCGCCGCGGTCCGCGGGGAGGAGGAGGCGCTGGCCCTCGCGGACGCGCTCGCGGCGGCGGTCCGCTCGGGCACCGGGGTCACCCTCTCGGTGGGCATCGCGGTCGGCCGCGCCGGCGAGGAGGACGCCGACCTGCTCGCCCGCGCCGACACGGGCATGTACGCGGTGAAGCGCGCCGGGCGCGACGGCGTCGCCCTCGGCTGACCCGCCGGCCGGGCGCTTGCGCGGTCACCACCTGCGGTTGGCGGAGCATCCGCCGACACTCCGACTTCCGTCCTCAGCCCACGACCAGCTCAAAGGCCGCCGGCTCGACGGTCAGCCGGCCGGGCGCGCAGACCTCGCCGTCGACGTTGAGCCTCGCCCCGCCGTCGAGGCCGAGGTCGATCACCCGGCCCTCGGTGTCCGGCACCCCGGGCTGGCCGGCGATGTCGCCTCGGCGCATCCCCGCGGCGCGGCGCAGCAGGCCGAGGCGAGAGCCCGCCGGGACCACGGTGACGTGCAGGACGCCGTCGGCCGGGTCGGCCTCCTCGACGGAGGAGCCGCCGCCGAACGCGCCCGACACCGACACGATGATCTGCCACGCCGCGCCCGCGTAGAGGAGCTCGCCGTCGACCCGGACGGCGCAGCGGACGGGCCGGGCGGTGAGGCCGGCCTGCGCGGCGCCCACGAGGTAGGCGAGCGGCCCGAGCCACGACTTGTGGTCGTGGGCGTGGCGGGCCGCCTCCGGCGCCAGCCCGGCGCTCGCGACGTTGACGAACGGCCGCCCGTCGAGGCGCCCGAGCTCGAGGCGCTCGAGCCGGCGGCCCGCGACGGCCAACTCGACCGCATCCCCGAGGTCGCGGGCCAGGTCGTGGGCGCGCGCGAAGTCGTTGGCGGTCCCCAGCGGGATGACGGCCAGCGGAACGCCGAGCCGGCCCGCGAGCTCCGCGCAGCAGCCGATCGAGCCGTCGCCGCCCGCCGCCACGATGCGGTCGACGCCCTCCTCCTCCGCGGCGGCCCGCTCCGAGATCGGGTGCAGGGAGACGTCGGCGCCGCGCCGCCGGAGCGCTCCGGCGATCTCCTCGGGGTCCAGGCCGCGCCCCGAGGCGTCGTTGGCGATGAGCGCGAGCCGCACGGGTCGGGAGGCTAGACTGCCGCGCGTGTTCGGACGGATCGACCACGTGGGCGTCGCGGTCGCGAACCTCGACGAGGCCCTCGACCTCTACGTCAACGTGTACGGCCTGGCCCTCGCCCACCGCGAGACGGTGGCCGAGCAGGGCGTCGACGCGGCCCTGCTCGACGTGGGTGAGAACCACGTGGAGCTCATCGCCCCGCTGGGCGACGACACGCCCGTCGGCAGATTCCTGGCCAAGCGTGGCCCGGGGCTGCACCACGTCGCCTACCAGACGGCCGACATCGAGTCGACCCTCCGGATGCTCAAGCAGTCCGGCCTGCGGATGATCGACGAGACGCCCCGCACCGGCATCCGCCGCTCCCGCGTGGCCTTCCTCCACCCGTCCGCGTCGGGCGGGGTGCTGACCGAGATCGTGCAACCCACCCACGACAGCGAAGCGAAAGTGGTGCAGGCCGCATGAAGCCCCGCCGTTCGTCCGTCGGCTTCCAGGGCGGCCAGGTTCTGTCGCTGCGCCTGAGCCAGGAGGCCCTCGACGGCCTGCGCAGCGCGCTGCAGGAGGGCGGCGAGCGGTGGCGGGAGGTCGACGCCGCCGACGGCGCCGTCCTGCTCGACCTCGGCCAGGTCGTCTACCTGCGCACGGAGTCCGACGAGCAGCGCGTCGGCTTCTGAGCCAGCCCCGATCGCATGCGCTGCGGGTCTGGGCCAACGCGCTCGACCTCGCGCTCTACGTGAAGATCCGCTCCGTCGCGCGGACCCCGCTCACCGTCGAGTGGGTCCGCCGCTACTCCGGCCTGGGCGAGCACGGGGCGGTGTGGATCGGCGGCGGCACGCTCGCCGCGCTGCTCGACCGCCCGCGCCGCCCGGCCTGGCGGCGGGCCGTGGCCACGGTCGCCGGGGCGTACTGCACCTCGACCACGATCAAGCTGCTGATCGGCCGCCAGCGGCCGGTGGTCGAGAGCCTGCCGCACCTCATGAAGACGCCGACCGGCCTCTCCTTCCCCTCCTCGCACGCGACGTCGTCGTTCGCGGCGGCGCGCGCCTACAGCCGACTTCTGCCGGCGGGCCCGCTCTACGGCGCCGCCGTCGCGATGGCCCTCTCGCGCCTCTACCTCGGTGTGCACTACCCGTCCGACATCGCCGCGGGCGCGGCGCTCGGCACCGCCCTGGGGTCCCTCGGCCGATGATGAAGGTCGGCCTGGTGGGGATGCCCAACGCGGGCAAGTCCTCCCTGTTCAACGCCCTCAGCCAGGCGGGCGCCGAGGCGGCGAACTACCCCTTCACCACGATCGAGCCCAACGTCGCCGTCGTCGGCGTGCGCGACGAGCGCCTCGAGCGCGTGGCGGAGACGATCGGCGCCTCCGACGTCGTCTGGGACACGATCGAGTTCCACGACATCGCCGGCCTGGTCGCGGGCGCCCACCAGGGCGAGGGGCTGGGGAACAAGTTCCTGGCCAACATCCGCGAGTGCGACGCCCTGCTGCACGTCGTCCGCGCCCACAGCGACGAGAACGTGATCCATCCCGAGGGCCGCGTCGACCCCCTCGCCGACATCGAGACGATCGAGACCGAGCTCGTCTACGCCGACCTCGAGCAGGCCGAGCGCCGCCACGCGCGCGTGGTGCGCGACGCCCGCGGCGGCGACAAGGCGGCCGTCGCCGAGGAGGCGTGGCTGCGCGAGGTGATCGCCGCGCTGCAGGCGGGCAAGCCCGCGCGCGGGGTGCCCGTCCCCGACGCCGCGCCCGACGCCCTGCGCAACCTCTTCCCGCTGACGGGCAAGCCGGTGCTCTTCGTCGCCAACGTCGACGAGGGCGACGACGCCGTCCCGCCGGAGATCGCCGCCCACGCCGAGGCCCAGGGCGCCCGGGCGGTGGCGGTCTCCTCGCGGATCGAGGCCGAGCTCTCCGAGCTCGACGCCGACGAGGCCGCCGTCATGCGCGAGGAGCTGGGCGCGTCGGAGTCCGGCCTGGCCCGCGTCGTGGCGGGCGCCTTCTCCCTGCTCGAGCTGATCGCGTTCTTCACCGCCGGCGAGGCGAAGCCCGCCCAGTGCTGGCACCTTCGCCGGGGGCTGAGCGCGTGGCACGCCGCAGGGCAGATCCACACGGACATCCAGCGCGGCTTCGTTCGCGCCGAGGTGATCGCCTGGGACGCGCTCGTCGACGCCGGGGGCTATGCGGGCGCCCGCGAGCGCGGCGCCCTGCGCCTCGAGGGACGCGACTACGTGATGGCCGACGGCGACGTGATCACCGTCAAGTTCACGCCCTAGACCGAAGTTCCCCGTGGTGAGATGACGAAATCCCGCTTGTCGCCTGGCTTTTGGGGCCGGGCGAGGTGTCTGGGTGGTGACTACGCGACGACGGGCGCGGTAGCGGCGAGGTCGAGTGCGCGC
>JALYMV010000201.1 GCA_030773575.1 Actinomycetota bacterium | reverse complement strand
GGTCAGCCGCCCGCCGGACTGGTCGAGGACCCAGACGGCGCCGAATCCGGTGGCCACGGCGATCGGAGTCCGGCCGACCTGTACCGGCGCGGCGACCCGCGCCACGGGCACGGCGGTGGCGGCCTCGTCGCGGCGGTCGGCCGCGCCGCCGCGATCGCCGCACCCCGTGAGGCCGACCAGGACGAGTGACAGCAGCAGCGCAGGGGATCGCATCCGGGTTGTTCGCTCCGCCCGCCGCCGCCGGATCAGTTCGCGCTCCCGTGACCTACATGCGAGTGGGTCGCAGGAGAGATCGGCTCGCGTGACGGGGCGCGGCAGATCCGTTCCCCGCGACGCCGCGTTAGGATCCGCAAACCACCCTTTCGGGCGTCACGCCCGAGACCCGAGGAGGGTCCCTTGAGAAAACTCGCTGTCGTCGCGGCGCTCGGAGCAGCCGCGATCGCCGTTCCGCTGAGCGTGGGCTCGAGCCACCGCGAAGCGCCGAACATCAGCCTCGACCCATCGGCTGACAACACCGACACCTACGCCTTCACGGCGAGGGACGCGCCGAACTCGCTGACCGTCGTGGCCAACTGGTTCCCGAACGAGACCCCCGCGAACGGCCCGAACTTCTTCCGGTTCGACGACCGCGCCCGCTACTACATCAACATCGACAACACGGGCGACGGCCGTCCCGAGTACAGGTACCGCTTCACCTTCGACAGCCGCGTGAACCGGAGGTCCTTCCTCTACGCCTTCCCCGGCGTGGAGGGGATCAACGACGACAAGCTCTACCAGCGCCAGACCTACAGCGTCCACCGCGAGACGTACAGGCGCGGCAAGCTGCGCAACGTCCGCCGGATCGGGCGCAACATCCCGGCCGCGCCGAGCAACGTCGGTCCCAAGACGTTCGTGGACTACAACCGGGTCGCCAACCAGGCCATCCGCAGCGCGGGCGGCATCCGGCTGTTCGCGGGGCAGCGCAAGGACCCGTTCTTCGTTGACCTCGGCGCGACGTTCGACGCCATCAACATCCGCAACGCCGGCACGACGGGCAACCAGGGCGGCGGCAAGGACGACTTCACCGGGTTCAACGTCCAGTCGATCGTCATGCAGATCCCCGAGCGGCAGATCACGCGCAACAACCGCGCGGTCAGTGGCGCGGACTCCAACAACGCGGTCGTGGGCGTGTGGTCCTCGACCGAGCGCCAGAAGATCGAGGTCACGAACGCGGACTTCGACAACAACAAGCGCTCGCAGGGCAGCTTCGTCCAGGTCTCGCGCCTGGCCAACCCGCTGGTCAACGAGCTCGTGATCCCGGCCGGCAGGAAGGACCTCTACAACCGCACCCAGCCCAGCGGCGACGCGAAGCGCTTCGGGTCCTTCGTGGTCAGGCCGGAGCTGGCGAGGATCCTCAACGCGCTGTTCGACGTCAACGCGCCCACGAGGAACCGCACGGACATCGTCCAGGCGCTGTTGCAGGGGATCCCGGACCTCAACCAGCTCGACCGCGGTAGGAACCCCCTGCCGACGGACACGCTGAAGATCAACCTCGGGGTCCCGCCGGCGGACACGCCGAACCGGTTCGGCGTCATCGGCGGCGACATCGCCGGCTACCCGAACGGGCGCCGGCTAGAGGACGACGTCGTCGACATCTCGCTCCAGGTCGTCGCCGGCTTCCTCAAGGGCAACAGGGTGCCCCTCGGGGACGGCGTCGACCGCAGCGACACGGACTTCCTGCCGACGTTCCCGTACGTCGCGCCGCCCGTGTCGGGCTTCGACTCCGACCCGTCCAACCGCATCGAGCCCCCGCACGGCCCGACCCCGGCCGGCGGCGGCCGGTAGCCACATCCCGGTGATCCGGCGCGGGCCGGGGGAGCGCATATCCCCTGGCCCGCCCGGATCCCCCTATGCGCCGCTCCCTCCCCACCCTCGCCGTCCCGCTCGCCACCTTCGCCGTCGCGCTGGCGCTCTTCGGCGTCCTGAGCCGCGGCGGCGGGGACGCGGGCGCCGCGCGCGCCCAGGCCGTCGCCGACCGCGTCGAGCTCAGCGCCGGCGCCACGCCCGCCGAGCGCATCGACGCGCTCGAGAAGCTGGTGCGCGCCGATCGGGGGGGCGCCCCGCTCGCCAACCAGCTCGGCGAGGCCTACCTCCAGAAGGGGCGCGAGACGGGCGACCCGAGCTACTACGGCCGCGCGGAGGCCCTCTTTCTGCGGGCCCGGCGCATCGCCCCGCGCGACGCCGACGCGGTGATCGGGCTCGGCACGCTCGCCCTCGCCCGCCACGACTTCCGTGAGGCCCTCGGCCTCGCGCGCCAGGCCCGCCGCCTGGCTCCCGACGTCATCCGCTCCTACGCCGTGCTCGTCGACGCCGAGGTCGAGCTCGGGCGCCACGAGGCGGCCGCGCGCTCCCTCCAGCGGATGGTGGACGCCAAGCCGAACCTGGCCGCCTACGCCCGTGTCTCCTACTTCCGCGAGCTGCGCGGGGATCTCCCCGGCGCCGTGGAGGCGATGGAGCTGGCCGTCTCGGCTGGGGGCGGCTCGGCCGAGTCGGCCGCCTACGTGCAGACCCTGCTCGGGACCCTCGAGTTCACCCGCGGCCGCCTGGCTGCCGCGCGTCGGGCCTACGGCGCCGCGCTCGAGCGGCTGCCCGGCTACGTCCCCGCCCAGGCCGGCCTGGCCCGCGTCGACGCGGCCCGCGGGCGCCCCGGCCGGGCCCTCGAGCGCTACGCCAAGGTGACGGAGCGCCTCCCCCTGCCCGAGTACGTCGTCGCCCAGGGCGAGACCCAGCTCGCCGCAGGGGACCGCCGCGGCGCGCGGGAGAGCTTCGACCTGGTCGACGCCCAGCGCCGGCTGCTCGACGCGGCCGGGGTCAACACGGACGTCGAGTTCGCGCTCTTCGAGGCCGACCACGGCAACCGCGGCCGCGGGGTCGAGCTCGGCCGGCGGGCCTGGCGCGCAGCACCGGGCGTCCGCTCGGCCGACGCGCTGGGATGGGCGCTGACCCGTGCCGGGAAGCCGGAGGCGGGCCTGAGGATGGCGCGCCGCGCCCTCGCGCTGGGCTCCCGCGATCCCCTGTTCCTGGTCCACGCCGGCCTGAGTGCACGCGCGGCCGGGCGCTCCGACCTCGCGCGGCGCTGGCTGCGCCGGTCGCTCGCCGACAACCCGCGCTTCTCCCCGCTGTGGGCGCCCCGCGCCCGCAGGGCGCTGAGGAGCCTCGAGGCGTGACGCGCGCGGCGGTGACACTAGCGCTCGCGCTCGCCGTGGCGGCCCTCGGGCTGGCCCTGGCGGCCGGGCCCGCGGCGGCCCACCCGCTCGGGAACTTCACGATCAACCACGTCACCGAGGTACGGGTCTCGAACGACCGGATCGACCTCCGCTACATCCTCGACCAGGCGGAGATCCCGACGTTCCAGGCGCGCCGGCGCTCGCGCGAGGCACGGCTCGACGAGGTCCACGCCGAGCTGCGCCGGAACCTGCGACTCACCGTCGACGGCCGGCCGGCCGCCGTCGAGGTCAGGCCCGGATCGACCTTCGAGCTGCTTCCGGGCCAAGGCGGCCTGCAGACCACGCGCATCGAGGTGACGCTCGTCGCGGCGGCGCAGGGCACGCGCCGCGTCGTGCTGCGCGACGAGACGTACGGCGACCGCGTCGGGTGGAAGGCGATCGTCGCCAGGCCGGGCGAGGGCACGCGGGTGCGGGCGAGCGTCCCGTCCGAGGACGTCACGAAGGGGCTGCGCAGCTACCCGAAGTCCTCGCTGAGCAGCCCGCTCGACCAGCGGGTCGCCACCTTCTCGGTCGAGCCGGGCGACGGGGAGCTCATCGCGGCCGGGAGCTCGGCACGCCCAGAGGCGCAGACGCGCGACGTATTCGCCGCGGACGGCTTCTCCGGGCTGTTCGCCTCCGCCGCCGCAGGGGAAGGCGTGCTGCTCTTCCTGATGCTCGCCGCCTTCGGGTGGGGCGCGCTGCACGCCCTGTCGCCCGGTCACGGCAAGGCCATGGTCGCCGCCTACCTCGTCGGCACTCGCGGGACGAGCCGGGACGCCGTCGCGCTCGGCGCCGTCGTCACCGTCACGCACACCATCGGGGTCTTCGCGCTCGGCCTCGTCACGCTCCTGCTCGCCCAGTACATCGTTCCCGACGACCTCTACCCGTGGCTCAACGTCGTTTCCGGGCTGCTCGTGGTCGGGATCGGAGGCGCCATTCTCTGGTCGCGCCTCCAGGTCGCGCGAGGTCGCCGGGCGACGGCCTTCGGCGAGCACGACCATGACCACGGTCATGGCGGCCACCACCATCACGGGCATGGCGCCCATCACCACCATCACCACCACCACGGGCACCACCACAGCCACGGCCACGGCCACGAGCACGGCAGGCGCGGCGCGGTGTCGCGCAAGGGGATCCTCGGCATGGGCGCCTCCGCGGGGCTCATCCCTTGTCCCTCGGCACTCGTCGTCCTGCTCGGTGCGGTGTCCCAGCAGCAACTCGTGCTCGGCATGGCGCTGATCACGACGTTCTCCATCGGTCTCGCCGCGACGCTGACCGTGCTCGGGCTGCTGGTGGTGCGCGCCGGCACGGTGGCCTCCCGGCTCAACGTGCCGCCCATCCTCACCCGCGCCCTGCCTGCCGCGTCCGCGCTCGTCATCGTCATCGCCGGCGCCGTCCTCACCGGCCGGGCGCTGCCCGGAGTGGTCTAGGGATCACCCTGTGAGCCCGCTTGTGATCCGCCGGCCGCCCGGCGGCGCAAGGTCTCCCATGAACCCGAGCCGAGCGGTCCGCCCGTGAGCCGCGCGTCGACCGCGACCGCCGTTCCGATCTCCTCGCTCGCCGACGCCTTCGAGGTCGTCCGTCGCTCCGGGCAGCGGATGTCCACCGCGCGGCGGATCCTGCTCGAGGTCCTCGGCGCGGCAGATCGCCCCCTGTCCGCAGAGGTCATCGCCTCCGGTCTCGGCGGGCGCCATCCGTCGTCCGACCTCGCGTCGACGTACCGCAACCTCGAGACCCTCGAGGAGCTCGGACTCGTGCGCCACGTCCACCTCGGCCACGGCCCCGGGCTCTACGCCCTGAGCGGACCCGGAGACCGCGAGTACATCGTCTGCGAACGCTGCGACGCCGTCCGCTCCGTCCAGCCAGCAGCGCTCGACGGCATCCGCGACGAGATCCGGCGCCGCTTCGGCCACGAGGCGCGCTTCGCGCACTTCCCGCTCGGCGGCCTCTGCGCGGCATGCGCAGCGGCGACCGAGCACGACACCGGAGGAACGGCGAGCAGTGTTCGGCCTTGACGAGCGCATCGCCGAGCTGGGAGCGGGCGGCGGCGTCCTCGCCATCGCCGTCGTCGCCGTGCTCCTGGGGCTGCGTCATGCGACCGACCCCGACCATCTCGCCGCGGTATCGGCGCTGATCGCCGGCGATGACGAGCAGGGTGCGCGACGGGCGGGCCGGCTCGGAATGGCGTGGGGCGCGGGCCACGCCACCACCATCACGGCGTTCGGCCTGCCGATCGTCGTGCTCGACGCCTACCTGCCGGAGCCGGTCCAGGTGGGTACGGAGACGCTCATCGGGGTCCTCATCATGGTCCTCGCCGCGCGGCTCCTCGTGCGCTGGCGCCGCGAGGGGTTCCACGCGCACGGCCATGAACACGACGGCCGCCGCCACACCCACCTCCACGCGCACCCCGGACCCGCCGGTCACCACGAGCACGACCATCCACGGGACCTCCGCTCCGTCCGCGGGTCGTTCGCTGTCGGCCTCGTGCACGGCATCGGCGGTTCTGCGGGCATCGGCGTGCTGCTGCTCGCGGCCATCCCGGATCACAGCGTCGGCATCACGGCCCTGCTGCTGTTCGCGGCCTTCACCGCCGTGTCGATGGGCTTTGCCTCGTCGGCCTTCGGCCGCATCCTCGGGAAGGACGGCCTCCGCGGACGCGTCTCGGCCGCCACGCCCGCGCTGGGCCTCTTCAACCTCGCCTTCGGCGCCTGGTACGCGCTCGGGGCCCTGGGCGCGGTGCCGTACGTCCTCTAGTGATGACCCGCTTGGAGCCTCGCGCCGCGCGCGCCCACTGAAAGCCAGCCTGCCACCTACCGGTGGCTCAGAGGGGAGGGCCGGACACCTCCCGGCGGCCCTCCCCTCACCCCTTCACGCGAAGCCGCAGCGGCTGGATGCAGGCAGGAGGGGCGGTGACGGCCTACCCCGAGCCGGGGGCGTATGCCCGTGCTCGTCGAGGCGGGGACCGGTGGGCGAGCAGCGCGGTCGGGACGGCGACGGCGACCACCGCCAGCGAGCCCGCGGCGTCGAGCCAGAAGTGGTTGGCGGTCACGACGGTGAGCGCCACGACGAACGGGGGGTAGAGCGCGCCGGCCACCCGCCAGGCGAGCGGGCGTGCGAGTGCGGCGAGCGCGCCGCCGGCCAGCAGCGCGAAGACCACGTGGCCGCTCGGCATCGCGGCGAAGGGGCTCTGGAGCCAGTGGGCCCCCGCGGCCGCCTCCGCGCCCCACAGGTCGGAGAGCGTGTCGCCGAAGCCGAGGGCCCCCAGCATGCGCGGCGGCGCGGTCGGGACGAGCAGGTAGCCCGCGAGGGTGAGCGTCTGGGCGGCCAGGAAGGCGGTGCGCAGCCGCGGGAAGGCGGCCGGGCGGGCGAGGTAGACCCACGCCAGCGCGCCGAGCAGCACCGGCACGTGGAGCACGAGGTACGCCACGCCGGCGGCGGCCAGAAGCCACGGGATCCCGGCCGCCCAAGCGTAGGCGGCCGGCTCGACGAACAGTCCGGCGGCCTGCTCGGCCTCCGCGATCGCCGAGGCGTTGCCCAGCGCGACCGCGCGGTCGGCGCCCTGCGCGAGCGCGACCACCGGATACAGCGCGAAGGCGGCGGCGACCGGCGCGAAGTCGCGCACCCAGGGGCGGGGCTCCAAGGCCGTGCTACTTGGCGCCCGACGCGCCGCCGCTCGAGGAGTGCACGAGCTCGTCCTCCTCGCTGCTCTCTCGCGCCTTCAGGCGGCGGTCGAAGAGGAAGTAGACGGCGATGATGGGCCAGATGACGGCCGGCACGATCCAGTACTTGCCCCCGCCGATCAGGGCGGTGACGAGCGCGAGGACGACCGCTCCGATCATGACGGAGTACGGGAGTACGGACATGGTCGGCCAGTTACCCACGAGCGCCGGATGCCAACAGCCCGCCGTCGCGTCAGATTGGAAACCGGTGCGTTTCCGGCGCCCGGACCGGGGCTAGGAAGCGACCCGCCAGAACCCCTCGCTGACGGAGTCGTCATGTCCAGCACGCAGTCGCTTCCTTCCCTCGCCGGCTCCCGCAGCGCCTCCGACGACCGCCTCGCCGAGCGCGTCCGCGAGCTCGAGCTGCCCCTCTCGCGCGAGCGGTCGCGCGACGCGGGGCTCGAGCGCGGCCTGACGGCGCTCGACGCGTCGGTCAACGCGCTGCGCCGCGAGAACGAGCGCCTGCGCCGCGGCGCCGCGGCGTAGCGTGGCGTGCCGCCCTCGCACGCTGCACCACTCCGCGTTCCCCCCGGAGCGCGTCGCGGCCGAGCGCGACGCCACCGTCTCCGTCTGCCTGCCCGCGCGCGACGAGGCGGCGACGATCGAGCGGGTCCTCGCGGCGCTGCTGCCGCTGCTCGAGCAGGGTGCGATCGACCAGCTCGTCGTCGCCGACGAGTCGACCGACGGGACGGGGGAGATCGCGCGCCGGCTCGGCGCCGAGGTCGTCCGCCAGTCCTCGATCCGCCCCGAGCTCGGGCCCGTGCAGGGCAAGGGCGATGCGATGTGGCGCGCGCTGCACGTGCTGCGGGGCGACGTCATCTGCTTCCTCGACGCCGACTCCGAGGACCTCGGCCCGCACTTCGCGAGCGCCCTCGCCGGGCCCGTCGCCTGCGGCGGCCCCGACGGGGGCGCGGTGTT
>JALYMV010000200.1 GCA_030773575.1 Actinomycetota bacterium | reverse complement strand
GGGCGGTCGGCGCCCGGCCCGGCGGCGGCGAGCAGCTCGGCCTCGGCGTTGACGACCGCCATGATGCGGTCGCGCAGCTCGGGCGGTGGGGAGAACTGCTCGACGGACGCCGGCAGCGCGTCGGCGGCGACGCTCAGCTCCGCGAGCTCCTCGCGGCAGCGCTCGCAGGCCTCGAGGTGCGCCTCGAAGCCCTGCCGCTCGCCGTCCGGAAGCGCCTCGAGGAGGTAGGCGCCGAGGTCGTCGGCCCAGCGGTCGTGATCGGGGGCGGTGCGGCTCATGCCGGCCCGACCTCCATGCTCCGCAGGTGGCCCCGCATCTTCTCGAGCCCGAGCCGCATGCGTCCCTTCACGGTGCCGATGGGGGTCTCGAGCATGTCGGCGATCTCCGTGTGGGTGAAGCCGCCGAAGTAGGCGAGCTCGATGACCTGGCTCTGCTCGGCGGGAAGCGTCTCGATGGCGCCGCGCACGGTCTCGGCCTCGTCGAGGCGGGCGACCTCGAGGTCGGTGCGCTCACGCGCCTCGAAGCGCTCCTCGATGCCCTCGTCGGAGGCGCGCCGCTTGTCGTGGACCGAGGAGCGGCGCAGCGCGTCGATCGCGCGGTGGTGGACGATCCCGAGCACCCAGGTGCGCACCGAGCCGCGGGCGCGGTCGTAGCGCGCGCCGGAGCGCCAGATCGAGAGGAAGGCCTCCTGCACGACGTCCTCGGCGGCGTTGCGGGTGCCGACCATGCGGTACGCGAGGGAGAACGCGACGCCCGAGTGGCGACCGTAGACGACCTCGAAGGCCTGCGCGTTGCCGCCGCGGACAAGCATCATGAGCTCCTCGTCGGCGAGGTCGCAGAGCTCCTTGGCGCTGTGGCGCTTGGGGAAGTTCACCATGCCCCCGTACCTACGCCGTCGTGCGCCGCCCGGATCAGCGGCGGCTGGATTCGTCGGCCAGGCGACGCGCCTCGGCGGCGATGTCGCGCAGGGTGCGCTCCGCCAGCTCGATCACGTTCCCCGACGCGGCGCGCCGCTTGTGGCGCTTGCGCTGCGTGCGCAGCGCGACGAGCCCGACCGCCGCGGCCCCGCCGACCACCACCGCGGCCGCCGGGCGGATGGCCTGGCCGGGCCAGTTACGCGGGTCCTTCATGGCGGAGAGCTCCCACGCCTCGAGCTCGTCGGCCGCGGCCTCCACGAGGGAGCCGAGCGTCTCCTCCAGGCGCGCCTCGAGCTCGACGGGCGGCTCGATCGGCGCGAGCGCCTGGCGCAGCAGCGCCTCGACGTCAGTCGCCATCAGCGCTCGACACCTCGATCTCGGTCGGCCCCTCCGCCTTGGCGACGAGCTCCTCGAGCTGCCGGATGGAGCGGTGCAGGAGCACCTTCGTCGCGCCGTCGGTGCGCCCGAGCGCCCGCGCGATCTCGCGGTTGTCCATCCCGAGCGCGAAGCGCATGATCAGCGCCTCGCGCCGGTCGTCGGGCAGCCGCTGGACGCACTCGAGGATCCGCTTGAGATCCTCGCGGTCCTCCACCAGCGACTCGGTCGAGTGCGGGGAGGAGAGCACCCCGGCGTCGTCGATCGGCGTCTGCGGCTTGCGCGAGCGGTCGCGGTAGTAGTTCGCCGCGAGGTTGTGGGCGATGCGGATGAGCCAGGGCCGCAGCGGCCGGCCGTTGGACTCGCGCTGGGCGCGCTCGAAGTGCCGGTAGGCCTGCAGGAAGGTCTGCTCCGTGAGGTCCTCGGCGTCGTGGTGGTTGCCCACCCGGTAGTAGGAGTAGGAGTAGACGTCGCGCAGATGCGCGCGGTACAGGTTCGAGAACTGCTCGTCGAGCCGGCGCTTCTCCTCGCGCTGCGTGTCGGATGCCGCCATGCATGGGGGAGCCTAGGCCACCCGGGCCTTCCGTCGCGAGCCCATCCCGCCCGCCCGCGTCAGCGAAGCGGCCCACTCCTGGGGGTCGACCTCGCCCTCGATCAGCTGGGCGAGCGACTCGAGCGCCGGCGCGTCGACGCCGGCCGCCCCGACGCGCTCGGCGAGCAGCGGGACGCTGGCGACCGCCTCGGCGGTCTGCCCCAGGCGAGGGGCGATGTCGACGGCCGGCACGCCGCGGCCGAGCAGCTCGCCCGCGCGCCGGTTGCGCGAGCCCGAGGCGAGCACGGTGGCGACGAGGTCGCCCGTCCCGGCGAGGCCCGCGAAGGTCTCGGGCCGCGAGCCGGCGGTGCGTGCGTAGGCGTCGATCTCGGCGAAGACCTTGCCGGCGGCGGCGCCCGCGACGTTGGGGCCGGAGCTCGCGGCGGC
>JALYMV010000199.1 GCA_030773575.1 Actinomycetota bacterium | reverse complement strand
GCTCGACCCACACCCCGAACGACGACACGGGGCCGTCGACGACGAAGGTGAGCTTGTCGCGGCCACGGAGCGCGAGCTCCCCCAGCGCGACGCCGAGCCACAGCCCGGAGTTGGCGTCGGGCTCCTGGTAGTCGGCGCAGTTCTGCTCGGCGACCTCGGAGGCCTGCAGCACGGCGTCGATGTCGATCCCCGCGAGCGCCGCGGGGACCAGACCGAAGTACGAGAGCGCCGAGTAGCGCCCGCCGATGTCGGGGTCGTTGACGAACGCGCGGCGGAAGCCGTGCTCGCCGGCGAGCTCGAGCAGCGACGAGCCCGGGTCGGTGATCGCCGCGAAGTGGGCGCCGTCGGGCTCGAGGCCGTGGAAGTGCTCGAACAGGGTCCGCGTCTCGATCGTCCCGCCCGACTTCGTCGAGACGAGGAACAGCGTGGAGTCGAGGTCGATCGCCTCGGTGACCGCCGCGATCTGCAGCGGCTCGGTCGAGTCGAGCACGTGCAGGCGCAGCCCGCCCGCCTCCTCGCCGTAGGAGAGCCGGAAGACCTCCGGGGCGAGGCTCGAGCCGCCCATGCCGAGCAGCACGCAGTCCGTCAGGCCGTCCGCGCGGCACTCCGCGGCGAACTCGCGCAGCGCGTCGGCGTCCTCGAGCATCTTGTCGGCGATGGTCAGCCAGCCGAGGCGGTTGGCGATCTCCGGCGTGCCCTCCGGCGCCCACAGCGTGGCGTCCTTGCGCCAGATGCGCCGGGCGACGTCGGCCTCCTGCGCCGCGCGCACGCGCTCGGCGAGCGGGCGCTCGAGCTCGGGCGGCAGGTCGGCCTCGAGCGTCTGCGGGCGGCCGGTGACCACCGCCTCGCGGCGGCGCTCGATCCCGTCGAGGAGCTTGTTCATCGGCGTGACGAACGCGTCGATCCCCTCCCGCAGCAGCTGGGCGGTGACGTCGTCGAGGTCGATCCCCGCCTCGGCGAGCGCGCGCAGGTCGGGCCGGGGGTCGATGAGCGCCGAGCCCTCCTCGATGCGCCCGCACTCGGCGACGGCGAGCAGCGTGGGCAGCGGCATCGTGTTGACGGTCTCGGGCCCGGCGAGCCCGTCGACGTACATCGTCTCGGGGTAGTGCGGGTTCTTGACGCCGGTGGAGGCCCACAGCGGCCGCTGCGGCGGACAGCCCGCGTCGCGCAGCGCGGCGAAGCGCTCGCCGCCGAAGACCTCCTGGTAGGCGCGGTAGGCGGCGCGGGCGTTGGCCAGGCCTGCGCGGCCGGCGAGCTCCGGGCGGCCGATCGCCTCGAGGCGCTTGTCGACCTCCGTGTCGACGCGGGAGACGAAGAAGGAGGCCACGGAGTGGCGGTCCAGCGGCCGGCCGTCGGCCAGGCGGCGCTCCATCGCGCGGATGTAGGCGTCCATCACCTTTCGATAGGCGGCGACGGAGAACAGCAGCGTCACGTTGACGTGCATCCCCTCGTAGAGGGCCTCCTCGATCGCCGGGATCCCCGCGTCGGTCGCCGGGATCTTGATCATCAGGTTCGGGCGGTCGACGAGCTCCCAGTACTGCCGCGCCTGCTCGAGCGTCCCCTCCGTGTCGTGGGCGAGCCGCGGCGCCACCTCGAGCGAGACGAAGCCGTCCGCCCCGCCGTTGGACTCGTGGACGGGGCGCAGCACGTCGGCGGCGAGCCGGACGTCGCGGACCGCGATGCGGCGGTAGAGCTCGCGGGCGCTCAGCCCGTCGCGCGCCCCGGCGGCCAGCTCCTCGTCGTAGTCGGGCGAGCCGAGGATCGCCTTCTCGAAGATGGCGGGGTTCGAGGTCACGCCGCGCAGGGAGTCCTCGTCGACCATCCGCTGCAGCTCGCCGCCCTCGATCATCGAGCGGCGGATCTGGTCGAGCCAGACGCTCGTCCCCGCCGCGGTCAGCGCGGCGAGGTTCTCGTTGACCGCCTGGGTCCCGCCGCTCATGAGCCGGCCTGGGCACGCTCGAAGGAGCGCCGCGCCTTCTCGGCCACCTTCTCCCCCGTGAACCCGAAGTGCTCGAAGAGCTGGGCGCCGGGCGCCGAGGCGCCGTAGCCCTCCATCGCCTGGATCTCGCCCGCCTCGCCGACCCACCGGTGCCAGCCGAAGGGCGACGCGGCCTCGACCGCGACCCGGGCGCGGACCGCGGGCGGCAGGACCGAGTCGCGGTAGGCCTGGTCCTGGGTGGTGAAGCGGTCCATGCAGGGCATCGACACCACCCGCACCCGCCGGCCCTCGGCCTCGAGCGCCTCGACGGCCGCCAGCGCGACGTGGACCTCCGAGCCCGTGCCGATCAGGATGAGGTCGGGGTCGCCGCCCGGCGCGTCGCGCAGCACGTAGGCGCCGCGGGTCACGCCGTCCTCGGGGACGGAGGCCGGGTCGAGGGTCGGCAGCCCCTGCCGGGTGAGGGCCAGGGCGACCGGCGTCTCGGTCGAGTTGACCGCGTGGCGCCAGGCGAGCACCGTCTCGTTGAAGTCGGCGGGGCGGACGACGTCGAGGTTGGGGATCGAGCGCAGCGCCGGGAGCTGCTCGATCGGCTCGTGGGTCGGGCCGTCCTCCCCCACGCCGATCGAGTCGTGGGTGAAGACCCAGGTCGACGGGATCCGCATCAGCGCCGAGAGGCGGATCGCGTGCTTCATGTAGTCCGAGAAGATCAGGAACGTCGAGCCGTAGCCGCGCAGGCCGGTCACCGTCAGGCCGTTGACGATCGCGCCCATGCCGTGCTCGCGGATGCCGAAATGGATGTTGCGCCCGGCGTACTCACCGCGGGCCACCGAGGTCGAGTCCTTGACCACGGTGAGCGTGCTCGTGGCCAGGTCGGCCGCGCCGCCGACGAGCTCGGGGACCCTGGAGGCCACCCACTGCAGGACCTCGCTGCCGGCCTTGCGGGTGGCGACGGAGCCCTCGTCGGGGGTGCGGGTGGGCGGCTCTGCGTCCCAGCCCTCCGGCGCCGTGCGCTTCAGCGTGATGCGCTCGAGCTCGGCGGCGGCCTCCGGCTGCTCGCGGCGATAGGCCTCGAGGCGCTCGTGCCACTCGGCGGCCTGCTCGCGGCCGCGCTCGACCGTCTGGGAGCGGAAGTGCTCGACGGCCTCCTCCGGGAGCCAGAACGGCTCCCGGCTGGGCCACTCGTAGGCCTCCTTGGTCAGCCGGACCTCGTCCTCGCCCAGGGGCGAGCCGTGCGCGCTCTCAGTGTCCTGCTTGTTGGGTGAGCCGGGCGCGATGTGGGTGCGCACGATGATCAGCGACGGCCGGTCCTCGACGTCGCCGGCCTCGGCGAGCGCCCGCGCGAGCGAGTCGAGCGCGAGGTCCTCGCCCATCTGGATGACGTGCCAGCCATAGGCCTCATAGCGCTTGCCGACGTCCTCGGAGAAGGACAGCTCCGTGCCGTCGATGGAGATGTGGTTGTCGTCGTAGAAGGCGATCAGCCGCCCCAGGCCGAGGTGGCCGGCCAGCGAGGACGCCTCGGAGGCGATGCCCTCCTGGAGGTCGCCGTCGGACACGATCGAGTAGGTGCGGTAGTCGACGATCTCGTGGCCGTCGCGGTTGAAGCGGGCGGCGAGCATGCGCTCGGCGAGCGCCATCCCGACCGCGGTGGAGATGCCCTGCCCGAGGGGGCCGGTGGTGGTCTCGATCCCCGGCGCGTGGTTGTACTCGGGGTGGCCCGGGGTCTTCGAGTCGAGCTGGCGGAAGTTCTTGAGCTCCTCGAGCGGCATGTCGTAGCCGCTGAGGTGCAGCGAGGCGTAGAGGAGCATCGAGGCGTGGCCGGCCGAGAGGACGAAGCGGTCGCGGTTGGGCCACGCCGGCTCGGTCGGGGAGTGCTTCATCACCCGCGCGTAGAGGACGTAGGCGAGCGGCGCGAGGGCCATCGGCGTCCCGGGATGACCCGAGTTGGCCTGCTGCACGGCATCCATCGACAGCGTGCGGATCGAGTTGACGCAGAGCTCGTCGAGCGTTGCGGGATCCGTGGCGACGGACATCGGTGATTCCTCTCGTGGGTCGTGGACCGCGCGGACGCTACCGGGTTGCCCGATCGCGCCTGGTCCTATCCTGCAATGCATGAGCACGCACGTGGAGAAGTCCGATCAGGAGTGGCGGGAGCAGCTGACCCCGGAGCAGTACGAGGTCCTGCGCAACCACGGCACGGAGCGCGCCTTCACGGGCCGCTACTGGAACGCCAAGGAGGACGGGATCTACCGCTGCGCGGGCTGCGGCGCGGAGCTGTTCTCCTCCGACACGAAGTTCGACTCGGGCACGGGCTGGCCGAGCTTCACCGACCCGATGGTGGCCGAGAACGTCGAGACCCGGGTCGACCGGTCGCTGTTCATGAAGCGGATCGAGGTCGTCTGCAAGTCCTGCGGCGGCCACCTGGGCCACGTCTTCGACGACGGCCCGCGCGAGGCCGGCGGCAAGCGCTACTGCATCAACTCCTGCGCGCTCGAGCTCGATCCGGCGCCGGAGTAGCGCCGCCGCGGCATCTTGAGCGGGGCTTGACCCGCCCGTCGTAGCCTCGACGCGGTGGTGATCACCGCTCGCGGCCTGGTCAAGACGTTCGGGGAGGGCCGTGCCGCGCGGCGGGTCCTCGACGGCGCCGACCTCGACGTCGCCCCGGGCGAGGTGGTCGCCGTGCTCGGGCGCTCCGGGACGGGCAAGTCGACGCTCCTGCACCTGCTCGGCGGGCTCGACCGGGCCGAGTCGGGGACGATCGACGTGGCCGGCGTGCGGGTGACGAGCGCGGGCGAGCGCGAGCTGAGCGCCCTGCGCTCGCGGCGGGTGGGCTTCGTCTTCCAGTTCTTCCACCTGCTGCCCGAGCTCGGCGGGGAGGCCAACGTGCTGCTGGCCGGCCGGGTCCGCGGCGCCCACCCCGACGCCGCCGCGCGCGGGCGCGAGC
>JALYMV010000198.1 GCA_030773575.1 Actinomycetota bacterium | reverse complement strand
GCCTCGGGCGCGGCGGCCTCGGGCGCCTCGGCGGGGCCGGCGGGCGGGGGAGCCGGGTCCTGATCGGCGGGGGGCGCCGATCCGGCCGCGGTCTCCACGGGCACCTCGGGCACGGCAGGCTCAGAGGGAGCCTCTGGGGCGACCTGCGGCTGCTCCTCCTCCAGCACGACCTCCGTGGCGGCCTCGGCGGGAACCTCGTCCGCCGACGCGGGCTCGATCAGCTCGCCCATGTCGGTCGGCAGCACGCTCGCGGCCTCGGCGGCCTGCGCCTCGTCGACGGGCTGCGGCTCCTCGACGGCCCTTGCCTCCTCCGCGGCCTTGGCCTCCTCGGTGGCCTTCCCCTCCTCGGGGGCGTTCGACTCCTCGGGGACCTGCGGTTGCTCGGTCGTGTCGGTCTGCTCCTGGCTCACGCTGGCGCCAAGGATAGGGCGCGGCGAGGCGCAGGGAGGTGTCCTCCCGGAGGGTGCCCGCCCCTTTGACCTACCCTCTCCCGGTGACCGCGCGCGGGAAGCGAAGGGACCGGCGACCCGTGTCGGTCACGCTCGTCGCGCTGCTGGCGCTCGGGCTCGCGGTCTACAGCGTCGCGCACGGGGTCGTCGCGATCCGGAGCGGCGACAGCGATCGGCTCCCCGACGCGATCTTCCACCTGCTGCTCGGCGGGGGCGCGCTCGTGGCGGCGGTCGGCTCTTTTCGGCTCGCTCCCTGGGGCTGGATCGCGCTGATGACCTGGGCCGTCGTCGCCCTCGCGCACCAGATTCTGCGTTACCTCTTCTTCGACGACCCGAACTTCGTCGACATGGCGGTGAGCACCTTCGCCGTGCTTGCCCTCAGCCCGCTCGACGTGCAGATTGCCTTCGGATTGAGGCACACGGAGAATGTTCGACTCGCACGCGCGACACGGAATCCCGTCGACCGCGGCTGACCTCGAGCTGCTGCGGGCCTTCGAGCCCGTCCTGCGGTTCACGGCCGGGGAGCAGTTCTTCCCGATGGACGTCGAGCGCTACGTGCGCTCGTGCAGCCTCTGGCTCTACCACCCGGACGACCACGACGAACAGGTGGTGCCGGAGGGCGAGTTGACGCTCGAGAGGCTCCTCGAGCCGCGCGTCGCGCCCTTCGGCGCGATCTTCTACCTTCGCTTCGTCCCGCCGCTGGGGATCGAGGACAGCGCCCGCGCGCTCGCCGACCTCGCGCGGCTGCGGCGCAAGCAGGACCACACGTTCCGCACCGGCCTCGGGCGGCTGGCGCGCGGCGGCCTCGTCCCGCGCCTGATCGACGCCGTGTTCTCCGCGACCCTCCTCCTGCGCGGCCGGGTGCCGAAGGCCACCGCCGCCGCGGCGGTGGTCGAGTACACGCGCATGCAGCAGCTCGACGAGCGCTTCGTCTACTACGGGCGCGTGGTGCGCGGCGAGGGGTGGACCACCTGCCAGTACTGGCTCTTCTTCGCATACAACAACTGGCGCTCGGGCTTCCACGGCGTCAATGACCACGAGTCCGACTGGGAGCTCGTCAACGTCTACCTCTACGAGCACGACGGCCAGCTCGTGCCCGAGTGGGCGGGATACGCCTCCCACGACTTCCACGGTGCCGACCTGCGCCGCCGGTGGGACGACCGCGCCGACCTCGAGCTCGAGGGGGCCCACCCCGTCGTCTACGCCGGCGCGGGCTCGCACGCCTCCTACTTCCGCGCCGGCGAGTACCAGGCCGACGTGCCGTTGCCGACCCCGCCGCGGTTGCGCCAGATGATCGACCGGGCCGCGAGGTTCTGGCGCAGGACGCTCGGCCAGGTCGGCGGCCGCGACCGCCCCTTCCGGGCGCCGTTCATCGACTTCGCGCGAGGTGACGGACTCAGCATCGGCCCCGGCCAGGAGCGCGAGTGGACGCCGGTCGAGATTTCCGAGGCCACCACCTGGGTCGCCGGGTACCGCGGCCTCTGGGGCTTCTACGCCCAGGACCCGGTCTCCGGCGAGGACGCGCCCGCCGGCCCGATGTACAACCGGGACGGGTCGCCGCGCGCCTCATGGTTCGACCCCCTCGCCTTCGCCGGACTCGACCGCCTGCCCCCGCCGACGGTCGAGCTCGAGGTGCTTGCCTCGGAGGTTGAGCGGCTCACCAGGCGGCAGGGCGAGCTGGCCGAGGAGACCGGGCGCGAGGCGGCCGAGCTCCAGCGGCTCGGGCTGCGCCTGGAGAGCATGGAGGGCAACCCGCACCTGGCCCCGCAGCACGAGAGGCTGGAGGCCAAGGTCGCCGCGCTGGGCGCGAAGGTGACCGGGCTGCGGCGCGAGCACTCCGAGAACTCGGCCGTCCTCGAGGGCCTCGAACGGCGCCTCGCCCGCCTTCGCTCGGGGCACCGCGACGACCCGCGCGCGCACATCCACGACGCCGCGGAGCCCGTGCCCCCGGCCCACGTGCGCTTCGGCCGAGTCGCGGAGCTGTGGGCGTCGTTCAGCCTCAGCATGTTGCTGATCGGCGTCGTGGCGCTGATCCAGTTCGCGCCGTCGGATGCGCTGGCCGGCGTCTTCGTGCTCGTGATCGCGCTGGTGATCGGCGAGTCGCTCCTGCGCGGCACCTTCGTGCGCACGGTCAACCTCGTCGCGGTCGTGCTCGCCCTCATCGCGACGGTGATCCTCCTGCTGCACTTCTGGAAGCCGGTGCTGATGGGCGCGCTCCTGGCGCTGGCGGCGTTTCTGCTGCTGCAGCGGGCGCGCGAGCTGCGGGCCTGAGACGGTGAGAAAGCCGCTCGGCGAGCGGAAACTGAAGCGTCCAGCTGTTGAAGTGGAGACGGCGGTTATAGAGGGTGCGAAACGCCGCGATTCCAGGCGATTCGCCGCGTCCCTGCTCCCCATCTGCCCCCCAACCCGCGAACGCGAGGCGCACCTGATCGCGCATGCCGCGCTCCGACGGATGGCCGTAGAGACGCTGCACGAGCACCCCGCCATCCGTGTGCCCGAGCTGGTTCGCGACCACGTGAGGCGGCAGGCCGCGCTCCATCAGGAGCGTCGCGCACGCGTGGCGAAGCTCGTAGAGCTCGAGCTTGTCGCGCTTGCCCCGACGTTGCCGGACAACCCGGAACGCATAGGAGAGCGAGCCCTTGGAGAGCCGCCGCCCGCGAGCCGAATGGAACAGGTATGGACTGTCGAGCCGCGGCGGCACGTCGCTGAGCGCGGCCAACGCCAGTGCGAATCGGTCGGAGGACCTGCATGACGTCTCTGTCGCATGAGGCGTCCCGCGACCCCCCCGACTACTGTCGGCCGAGGCCTAGCAGGCCGGCATTTGTATTTCCAGGGGAAATGCAGGTCTGTGCTCGTCTGGCTGTTCGTGGGGAATGCTGCGAATCGGGCGGACCGTGGTCCTGACGCTCGGCTGACGCGCCGGCTCGCCGCTACGTCCTCTGCTCGCCTGCGGCGCGCTCGGCCCGATCGTCGACGAAGAAGGCTCCGAGGGACCCGGCAAGCGTGGCGATCACCACAACACCCCAGGCGAAGCCGACGAGCATCGCGATATGAGCGCCGCTGCTCTCGGGCACGGGATCGCCCTGCTGGGCGATGACCACGGCCGCCGCCCACAGCACGGCGTCCCCGAACGCCCCGAACGTGTCCGCTCCGGCGTCACGCTCGAACAGGAACGCGAGCTCGGCGAGCGCGACGGTCACCACCGCGCTCACCCCGCCGAGGTACCCAAGGCGGTTGCCCAGGAGCTTGCGCGCGGTGCCGGCGGCACGGTACGACGAGGTCACGACCCGGGCGGCGGAGAGCGCACGGCCCAGGCGCAGGAGGCGCAGGAAGCGCAGGAAGCGCAGGGTGGGAACGAGGAGCCCGAGCACCTGGAACCAGTGCGTGCGGACGTAGCGCCAGCGCCTCGGGGCGACGTAGAGATGCGCCAGGAACTCGAGCAGGAACACCGCCCAGATGACCCATCCCGCCGCGGCGAGCGCCACGGACGCGGCCGGACCCACCTCGACCGCCAGCTCGTAGCCGACGAGGAGGGCGAAGAGCACCCCGAGCCAGGACATGAACGGGTCGGCGCGCTCGAGGACCGCCTGCACCCAGTCGTCGTACTCGCGCTCGTCCGCGCAACGCCGGCGCACGAGCGTCCGGCGCGGAGGCGACGGCGGAAATGACATGGCCATGTCGCTCGTGTGCCCCGAGCACGGCCCGCCGACGCGCAGCGCGGCTCGTCATCCGTCTGATTCAGGTCAGTCAGGCACGCCGTGGCGAGGTCGCCGAGCGTGCGGGTGATCCGTCCGGGGCAGCGCGGCCGCGTCGGAGGAATCGGATCGCCACTACGGCGCAGCCAAGCGCGCCCGCGATCGCCTCGCCGAGGGCCAACTGCTGTGTCGCCCAGTAGCTGCGGTCGCGCTTGCGGACGAGCAGAGCGGGCTCGTCAAGCGCAAGTGCGAGTCCCGACCCGAATGGGATGCTCAGGCGTCGGGCGACGGCATCGTCGCGTGTTAGGAGCGCCAATCCGCTGCTGGCGAGTGCAACGGCAAGACCGGCGAGGTAGTGGTGAACCTCTCGCGAGCCGTCGCCGCGGCCCGGAATCCGACGCGTGAACCGCGCCTTCCGGCGGGATCGTTGACCGCCCTGCCGGGTGTTGTTGATAGCGCGGGCGGCGAAGATTGTTGTCGTGAAGCTGGTCAACGCGCCGAATGACGTGCGCTCGATCGCTGGCGCGTGCCAATAGCCGTCGGAAACGGCCTTGATCAGCTTACGCGGTGACACAGCGGCGTCGCGACGCTTCACGCAGTCGGCCGTGTCTGTGTCGGGGGAGAAACTTCGCTTTCGTCTCTCGCGTCGTTGGAGCCGGACACCATTCCGATCACCTTCTCGCGGACTCCGGCATTGGCGGCCAGCGCACCAGCGCCGCCGACCACGACGACGATGGGCGCCGCCGCGCGGACTGCTGCGCCGCGTTGCTTTCTGGCCTTGGCCCCCCGTACCGTCGCAGCGGCTTCCCGGAGAGATGCGATCATTCGCCGCAGCTCGCGCCGGCTCTTTCTGTCGTCGAGCAGCGCGTCTGCCGAGTCCCCGCGTCGAGTGCCGCGGAGGTAGACGACGCGGGCGGAGGTCAGGCCCTGGCCCAAGCGGGAGTGCACCTTCTTGTTGTGAAGGAGCGCCTGTACGTATGCGTTGCTCGTCGCCACGCCTGCCCGAGACTTCACGCCCTTGGTCACCAACCGGCGCTTTGCCGGCATGGCCTTCGCCACGCTTGCGCCGCTCTTGGTTAGCTTGTGCTTGACGGTCATTCTGTCCTCCCTCTCTGCGGTCACTCGCCCTGGCCGGTCTTTCCGATCCAGGTCCCCTCCGACTTCGCCGCGGCCACGCGCAGGCTGCGGTCGATCGCCATGCGGGCCAGCTTGTAGAGCGTCCCTTCGAGGACCGCCGCCGCGATCAGCGGACGCACGCGCACGTTCTGTTGGGCGGTGTCCGGCGGCTCGCTGCCGAGTGCCTGGCTCCAGAGCTTCGCGGCCAGCTTTTGGCCGATGATGCCGGCGACCACGAGGATCGGCAGCTCCGCCTTGAGCAGGATCGTGATCATCGGTTCCTTCCTCCGTGCAGGCGGCGCCCGATAAGGAGACCGGCCAGCAGGGCGCCTCCGAGATACGGCAGGGGCTGCCGGCTCGTTCGCTGGGCCACGTCGTCGAGCAGTGCCTTCGCGCGCTGGCTCGCATCGCCGCTGTCGCCACCGCCGCTTGAGACCTTCTGCTTCAGCTCTTCCCCCTTGGCCCGGATCTGAGCCTTCTGCTCGTCGACCGCGCCCTTGACCTGCGCCTTGACGTCGGCCTTCTGCGACAGCGCGTCGACGGTATCGCCGAGCTCCTCGCGGGTCTGTTCGATGTCGCGCTGCAGCTCCTCCTGGCTCTTGACGTTCTCGTCCTGCGAGCCGGATGGTGCGCGGGTCGCGCCCTCAGCGGTGGGTTGTCCAGGTGTCGCAGCTCGTTCGACCGCCGGGTCGCCGGGTTGCGGTGTGCCGTTGCTCATGGTCTCCTCGCGCTCTCCTTCACGTGGTCAATGTCCTGTCGCGACGTCTCAAGTGCCTGCTCGGGCACCGGAGGCACCGCCGTCCGCACCTGCTTGCGTCCCTTGAGCGCGAGGATCCCGGCTAGGAGTGCGACGGCCGCGGCGACGATGAGCACCGCCAGCCATGCATCGACGCCGATCTCGATGAGCACGAGGGCGATGCCGCCGAGCAGGAAGCCGAGCGCGTAGAGCGCGAGCAGGCCTCCGGCGCCGAGCAGCCCTCCGCCGATCCCGAAGCGCTTGCCCTTCTCTTGCATCTCGCTGCGCGCAAGCGCAAGCTCCTGGCGCACGAGCATCGACGTCTGCTCGGACAGCTGCTTGGCGAGATCCCCGATCGACTGATCACCCGCGTCGCGGTTGGTCATCCCCGCTCCTTTCCGCGTGAGACGGCTTGTCGCCGCCACGTCGCGTTTTATTGTCCTCAGCACGCCAGGACACGCTTACCCGGCGCTCGACGCCCGCTTGCTCGCTGACTGCAAGCGACATCACCAAGGTGCGTCTACCGACGGGCGCCGGCCGCCGGCCGCCGTGGCCTAGCTCGGATCATGTCGCAGCGGCAGGAACGGCTCGGAGTCGGCCGGATGGCCTCCCTCGATCTGGCGGCCGCGTTCAAGCTCGGCGTTGAACTCGCCGCCGAGGAGGATCGCCAGGTTCGTCAGCCACACCCAGATGAGGAAGATCGCGACGCCGGCGAACGCGCCGTACGTGGCGTTGAAGCTGCTGAAGTTTGCGACATAGAACGCGAACAGCAGCGACACCACGATCCACAGAAGGACGGCGAGCAGCCCACCCGGGCTTGCCCAGCGGAAGCCGGGCTGCTTGACGTTCGGAGCAGCCCAGTACAGGACGGCGATCATGAAGCTCACGAGCAGGAGAGCACCGGCCACTTGGCGATGCTCCAGATCGTCAGCGCCGTGTCGCCCAGGCCGATCACATCGCCGGCACGCTGAGCCAGCGGTCCGGTGAACACCACGGCAACGGCGCTGACGGCAAGCAGGACGAGCATCAACAGCGTGATGCCGAAGCGCACCGGCAGCTTGAGCCAGATCGGCCGCCCCTCCGGCGCGTCCCACACCGAGTTCGAGGCGTCCATGAAACCGTTGATGTACTTCGACGCCGCCCACACCGCCGCCGCCAGGCCGATGATGAACGCGATGCCGGCGCCGCCCGAGCCGCCCTGGACGTTCTGCAGCGCCGAGGTGAGGATGTCGCGCGCCGGCCCGGGCGCCATCTGCCCGAGGTTGTCGATCAGCGGCTGCGTCGCGCTCGTGCCGACGAGCCCGAGGATGGAAACCAATGCGAGCAGGGCGGGGAAGATCGAGAGGACGGCGTAGTACGTCAGCGCCGCGGCCCAATGCGCGAGCTTGTCCTCTTGGAACTCCTTGCCCGTGCGCTTGAGCGCACCGAACCAGCCTCCCGCTCCGAGGTCGGTCGGACCCTCCGGGGCCTGAGCTTCGCCGCGGGAGGACGCGGCTCGGGGACCGACCTGCTCGACATCCGCGTCTCGCGCCATGCATCGTCGAGTCACCGTCCTGTTCGAAGCCAACCGGTCCCGCGTCAGTAGCCGGACGGTGTGGCGCGCCGATCATCGGCGACGCTCCGCAAGCCAGGGGCATCCCCTCGCTGCTGCCAGCTGGTGCTGCCAACACGCTCCTAGTGCGGCACGCCCCGATACCGACCGGTTGCCGGCGTACTCGAGCTGCGCGGCGCCGCCGGGGCGCACGTCCACCGCTTCGCCAGTCGAATTGGCGGCCGCCGGCTGCTGAACGGCCGCTACCGGCTGGTGGCAGTTCCGGTCGCCGCCGACGGCCGTCCCGGTCGAGCCGTACGCGTCGCCTTCCGCCTGCGCTGAACGGACGGCTACCACCGGGGGCGACGAGTCGGGAGCAGCGCGCTCAGATAGGGAGCAGGCTGCTCCCCATCTGCTCCCCACTCCCGATTTCGAGGTCGCAAATTGCAGGATCTCCGTGCGCGCCTCTTCGTGTCCGCGAAAACCAGATCTTCCTGCAGACGGACCGAATTCGCGCGTGTTCGAGGTCCTTGAAGTTA
>JALYMV010000197.1 GCA_030773575.1 Actinomycetota bacterium | reverse complement strand
GACCCGATGGTGCACCGTGTCGCTCATCCGCGATCAGGACGCGGTCGTGCGCACGGCCCACGTCGCGCCGCCGTCGGTCGACCGCTTGACGGTCCCGTCCGCGAGGGCCGCGTAGAGCTCGTCCTCGTGCGCGATGAACGCGGCGGGCTGCCCCCCGATGCCGCCCTGGGTCTGCCAATTGCGGCCGGCGTCCGAGCTGACGAAGAACTGCCCCTGGCCGTCGACGAGGTACAGCCGGTCCTTCGCCGGCCAGGCGAGCAGGCCGGCCAGCTGATCGCTGAGCGGACGCCAGGCTCGCCCCTCGTCGGGCGAGCCGAACAGGCCCTTCTCCGTCGAAGCCACAACGCGCGCAGCGTCGGTCGGATCGATGGCCAGTCCGAAGACGCCGGCGGGTGGCGTGCGGTCCTGCCAGGAGCGGCCGTTGGTGGAGACCTTCAGCTTGCCGGACCCGCCGTCGAAGCCGTAGATCTTGCCGCGCGAGGACTCCAGGACGTGGAAGTCCGCCTCGCCCAGCAGCGAGATGTTCTTCCACGTCTTGCCACCGTCGCGCGACTCGATGAGGCCGAGGTTCGGCGGGAGGTCCTGGTCGACGCCGGGGTGTCCGGACCCAACGAACCGGTTCGGGCCGACGACCGAGAAGCCCATGATGTCCTGGCTGCTCGTGCCGACCTGCTCGGGCTCGCTCTCTCCCTCCGCAGCGGAGAACAGGCCGTTGTGGGTGGCGATGAACAACCGGCCGTCGGTCGGGTCGATGCCCAGCCCGTGGATGTGCTGGAGCGCCGCGCTCTGCTCGACCGCCGCGCCTTCCTCGGCGCTGTCGGAGAGCGTCGGCTCGTCGCCGCCGCAGGCGGTGAGCCCCAGCGCCGCTGCCGTCGCGGCGACCGCAGCCAGCCGTACGGTCCGGTTGCGCCGGCTCATGCGACCGCCTTGACCCCGCGCGCGACGAGGAAGCGGACCATCGGGTAGCCGGTGAGGAAGCCGAGGATGAGCCCGATCTGCATGAGGAACAGGAACGTCACGTCGGTGACCGAGGGCATCACCCAGCCGAAGTGCAGGAAGAGCATCCACCCGCCCATGCCGATGTCGAAGGCCAGCACGGTGGCGAAGGCGATCAGCGCGGCCACGGCGACGCCCTGGCCGCCGGAGAGCCGCCGCGCCGGCACCGTCGAGAAGAAGAACTCGTAGACGAACAGGAACGTGGTCGCGATGACGGCGACGGCGGCGATCATCGCCCACAGGTCCAGGCCGGCGATGGTCAGCCCGGAGAGGACGATGAGCGGCACGCCGATCACATGGCCGACGAGCGACGCCACGCCGCCGGGCGTGCCACCGGTGAGGGCCGCCGTCGAGACGTCCTTCTCAGCCGGAGCGCCGTGCTCGGCCTGCCACTTCTCCGACCGCGGCCGCCCGAAGCGCGCGTACGCCCAGACGGCGAGAGGACCGAAGTACAGTGCGGTCGCCGGCCACACCAGGTTCATCGCGGTGTTCCGCTGACGATGGCCGCGCGCGAGGATGTCGAACGCGATGGAGGCTGCCGACAGCAGCGCGATCCCCACGAACACCCATGACACCGGCGTCAGCCAGCCCGGCGTCGTCATCTCCATGTCCATTGCAGGCAGTCCTTTCGAGGTTTCCGAACAGAGCTACTAGGCATGATAGTAGGTCCCTTGCCCGTTTCCTCTCGGGACGCAGCAGTGGGCGCGCGAGCACCACTGCCTGACGAGTCGCTAGGCGACGCGCCGCGCGATCGCGCGGCGAGCGCCCAGGATGCTCAGCCCGCCAACGAGCACCGGCAGTGCCGCCATCAGCAGCATGCATGCCTGCGCGGCGAACAGCGGCACGTTGAGCACCGGGCCGTGCGCCTGCACCGCGTCGAGCCGCAGGGCGACGACCGCGACGGCGGTCAGCGCGGTCAGCGACCAGGCGAGGAGCGCGACGGGCAGCTGCCATGCGGGACGCTCGCCGAGCAGATGGTCGACGCGCTCGGGGGCGATGCCGACGACCGCGGGGTCGGCCGCCTCGAAGGCCAGCAGCGCCGAGGCGAGGGGCTGCGG
>JALYMV010000196.1 GCA_030773575.1 Actinomycetota bacterium | reverse complement strand
ACCAGATGCCAGTCGTTCGCGACACCGTCCTGCGCGCGGTACTGGCTCATCGGCGAGACCACAACGCGGTTCCTGAGCGGCACACCGCGCAGCGTGAACGGCGCGAACAGCGTCATCGGGTGCGACTCCTCTCCATCCTGAGCCTTGATGCCCAGCCGCGGCCACGCGAATCATCAGCGTCCTCGACCGAAGCGGCAGACGACTCACCGAAGACACAAGTCGCTTCGAATCGAGCTCTCTCCCATCGGTCACCGCGGCCTGACCGACGGTCACTAGCGGGATGGAATCCGGTCCCTGCTGCGAGCCGGAAGTGGACCGAGTGAGGCAGACGGAAGAGCGCGTCGCGAATGCGGCCGGCGGACCCGAGCGACGCGAGCTGCGACAAGACGTGAACCCTTTCATCGACGAGTCGGAAGAGGCGGAAGCCTTTACGTAGCCTGCCAGGATGCGCCGAGTCGCTTTCGCTGTAGCGCTGGCAGCAACAGGGGTGGCGATCGCACCCGTCGCCTACTACCGGGAGGACGAACCGCGTCCTTGCGTCACGATCACCTGGCAAGGGCGGACCCCATGGCTAGTCGCCGAACTAGACCGGCGGCGCGACCGCCCGCCACTCCTGCACTACACGCGAAGGCGGGGCGTCGGTCAGTGCATCGACTGACTGCTGCCTTCGCCTGAACGCGCCGTCCGCTTCTGCCTCGCCAGATCGGGCCTGGGCGGCTACGCTCGCGCGGTGTCAGGGAGGGGCAATCGGCGACTGGAACTTCGCGGGGTTCGCCCTGCTGCTCGCGGGCATCGCCTCATTGGTCGTCGGGCTGCTCAGCCTTGGCGCGACCGTTGAGGACGCGTACTTCAACCGATCGGTCGGTGCTGGTCCCGAGGACGGGGTCTTCGCTACCTCGGTCGATGGCAAGGGGTGGCTGATCGCCGGGACTGGGCTGGTCGCTGCGGGTGGGGCGGCCTGGGCCGCCGCGCTCAGGCGGCAGCGGTACTTGTCCTGACTGCCGCTTTTGTCTGAAGGCGGTGTTCCCTTTCTCACCCTCGCCAGAAGGAGCGCGGTGTGAGGCTTCACGAGGATCAGCGGCTGCCTCTCTTCGGCCACGCGCCGGAGGGCGAATGGGCGCGACGTCCCTTCACCGGCTTTCAGGACGCTTCGCCGCCCTCGTCCACGGGAGGCGCTTCACGGCCCCGCGGAGCTCGTGCGCGGTGACCCGCGTGTAGCGCTGCGTGGAGTCGAGGTGCTTGTGGCCGAGCAGCTCCTGGATCTGTCGGAGGTTCGCCCCGGCGTGCAGCAGCTCGGAGGCGAAGACGTGGCGCAGCGTGTGCGGCGTGACCCGCTTGCGGGCGTTGACGCCCGCGGCGCGGGCATAGCGGAGGAACGTCTGCGTGAGGATGGTCTGCGAGAGCCTCCGGCCGTGGACGCCGACGAAGAGGGCTCGCTCCTCGAGCGGGAGTCGCGTGTCGAGGTACTCGAGGAACAGCGGCAGGAGGCCGGGATGGATCGGCACGACGCGCTGGCGGCCGCCCTTGGCGACGCGCACGCGGATCAGCCGCCGGCCGAGGTCGACGTCGTCCCAATCGAGTCCGAGCAGCTCCGAGCGCCGCAGGCCGGCGTACGCGAAGAGGGTGAGCAGCAGGCGATCGCGTTCGCGCTTGCCGGGATGGACGCGCTCCCAGACGCCATCGCTGTCCGG
Source organism: Actinomycetota bacterium (assembly GCA_030773575.1). Taxonomy (GTDB): domain Bacteria; phylum Actinomycetota; class Thermoleophilia; order Solirubrobacterales; family Solirubrobacteraceae; genus JACCYI01. The sequence continues at coordinate 10,092 of JALYMV010000196.1, read as the reverse complement.
GACGCGCAGCAGCCTCTGCAGCTCGCGCTGGTCGAGCACGTCCGGTAGCGCCTCGCGCTTCTTCGGCGTCCTCAGTACGAGCGCCGGGTCACGCTCGAGGTACTCGTTCTCGACGCAGAAGCGGAAGAAGCACTTGAGCGCCGCGACGGTCCTGGCCTGGCTCGACGCCGCCGGCCGGCGCGTCGCCTCGTCGGCGAGGAAGGCGCGCAGCACCGGGGTAGACACTTCGCCCAGCAACCCCACGCCTGACGCCTCCAAAAACCCCAGGCACGCGCCCACGTCGCGCTCGTACGCGCGGCAGGTCAGCTCCGCCAGCCGCCGCTCCAGCCGGCAGTGGCGCAGGAAATCTTCGAGCTCGAGTTCCACGGAACCCTCCTTTGGGCATGCCGCGGCTTGCTCGGTGGGATTCCTTGACGAGTCACCGGCTTACCGGCCTGCTAAGGGAAAGCCCCGCTCCGGCGGGGCTTTTCTATGGCCCGTAGCCCCGGTTCTCGTCGCGGTAGCCCTGGCGGGCGCACTGCGGCGGTCTGTATGGCAACCGCTCGGCACGGGCGCCCGAGAATCCCCCGGCAGCGTTCCGCGCCGCACCGCCGGGCGCCGGTACGCGCCCTCGCGACACCGCGACCTCCAGTATCGGCGACGCTACGCGATAGCCAGCACGGCGGCGGTGCCGTCGTCCTCGAGCGGCTCGCGCCAGCAGTCGGTGACGGCCTGGAGGATCGCCATCGCGGTAGCGGCGGCGGTGGGGTTCTCGACCGCGGCGACCGCGTTCCTGATGCCCTCGATGCCGAACACTCCGCCGCCCTCGGTCTTGCGTTGGGTGATCCCGTCGGTGACGAGGAGGAGGCGCTCGCCCGAATGCAGCTGCCGCTGCGTCGCCGCGAACGTCGGGTCCTTGTCGCCGGCGCCCAGCGCCGGATGCTCTGGACTCTCCAGCTCGATGAGGTTGCCGTCCGTCTCGACGAGGAGGGCGGGCGGGTGGCCGCAGTTGACCCAGGTGAGGGTCTGCGTCGCGGCGCGCCAGCGGGCGACGAGCGCGCTGACATAGAAGTCGCGGTTGCCGAGCCGGCGGACGGTCTCGTGCATCGCCAGCAGCGCTTCTTCGAGGTCGCGCCCGCTGCGCCGCGCCGCACGCAGCGCCCCGAGCGCGGCGGCGCCCAGCCCGGCTGCGGTCGGGCCGGTGCCGGCGGTGTCCGCGATCGCCAGCCACGTGCCGTCGCGGTTGTCGACGAAGTCGAACCAGTCGCCGCCGACTTCGTAGCTGGGAAGCAGCCCGCCGGCGAGCTGGGCGCCCTGGATGCGAACGATGCGGGGCGGGAAGAGGTTCTGCTGGATCTCCGCCGCCGGGGTGGTCGGCTTTCGCCGGCGAGCCGCCTCGATGTAGTCGGTGTAGTCGTTGGCCAGCTCGAGCGCGGCAGCGCCCTGCTTGGCGATGTCGGTGAGCGGCGTCATCGGCGTGCCCATGCACAGGAGCAGCCCGAGCACCCGCCCGCGCAGCCACAGCGGCTCGCAGACGCAGCCAGGTAGCTGCGCTCGGAGGCGCTCCTGGAAGCGCGGGAGGCCCTCGGGGACGATCTCGGGCCCGAGCGCCGGCGGCGCGTCGAGCGAGGCGGGGAACTCCTCGGAGCCCGCGAGCCGCAGCAGCTGCGACCCGTCGATGTCGACGACGTACAGGGCGACGGCCACCCCGCCGGCGCGCCGTGCCTCGGCGACGAGCTGATCGGGCACGAGGTGCGGTGGCACCTCGTCGAGCACCTGCGTCACCTCGAGTGCAAGGGGGCGGTCGCGGCCGAGCTGTCCCGGCGCCTGGAAGGGGAGCGTCAGCACCTCGCCCGCCGCGGTTGCCCCCGGCGATCCGGCGCGCTCGGCCACCATCCGCTGAAGCGCCTGCCTGGTCGGGAAGTGGCGGTACAGCGTCGACCGGCCGACGCCGGCTGCAGCGGCGATCTCGACCATGCTGATGCGCCGGTCGCCCGCCATCATCTCGGCGGCCGCGAGGATGCGTTCACGACTGGCGAGCGCGTCGGCGCGGCTGAGAGGGGGCGCTGCGCCGGATGCAGCGGGGTCTGTCTCGCGGGCTGCCGGCTCGCTCATGGTCTGACCCTACCCGCGGCTCGTACGAACCACGACACCGCTTCCGCGGTAGCGTCCTGTTTTGTTCCAGTTGTCCCGTTTAGGATTGCGGTGCCGCGGTGAGGAGATGAGTCGCGACGCGACCAGAGGAGAGGGTACGTACGGACCAGGTGCGCAAGGAGCGCATCGAGGCGGAGGGCGACCCCCGCCGGCCAAGGCGCGGGGTCGCCGCCGCCGCGGCGAGCCCGCTCCGGATACCCACGAAAGGAGGACGGTGTGGCCACAGGTCAGACGAGCAGCAGCGAGAGCAGCGCCCCCGGGCAGGCACAGCAGAAGGCCCAGGAGGTCGCCGGCCAGGCGAAGGAGCAGGCGCAGCAGGCGGCCGGCCAGGCGCGGGATCGAGTTCGCGAACAGGTGGACCAGCGCTCGACGCACGCGGGCGAGCAGATCACCGGCCAGGCGAGCGACATCCGCACAGTGGCGGAGAAGCTGCGGGAGGAGGGCAAGGACAAGCCGGCACAGCTGGCCGAGCAGGCGGCCGATCGGGCTGAGCGGGTCGGCTCGTACATGAAGGACTCCGACGCGGACCGCATCCTCGGCGACGCCGAGGACTTCGCGCGCCAGCGCCCGTGGGCCGTCCTCGCCGGTGGTGTCGCGCTCGGCTTCGCGGCGTCGCGGTTCCTGAAGGCCTCCAGCGCGGAGCGTTACCAGCAGTCGGCGGCGCAGCCGCGGTCGGCGACGCCACGGCTGCCTGCCGGCGACGCCGGCGGCCCGCGCCCCGGGTACCCGACCGGCACCGGGGCGATCTAGATGGCCGGGCCGCAGGACGACCTGCGCGACCGCCCGATCGGGGAGCTGCTCAAGCAGCTCTCCCAGGACACGTCGACGCTCGTCAAGCAGGAGCTGGAGCTCGCGAAGGCCGAGATGGCGGAGAAGGGCAAGCGAGCCGGGGTCGGCGCGGGATTCATCGGCGGTGGCGCGCTGTTCGGGCTGGGCGCCTTCGCCGCGCTCACCACCTGCCTGATCGCCCTGCTCGCCACGGCGATCGATCACGTGTGGCTGGCGGCGCTGATCGTCGCTGCGATCTATGGCGCGATCGCGGCCGTCCTGGCGCTGCAGGGCCGCAACAAGATCCAGGAGGCGACGCCTCCTGTGCCCGAGCAGACCATCGAGACTGTCAAGACGACCCCGGAGGCGATCCGCCGATGAGCACCAGCAGCGACCCCGATGCGATTCGCGACGATATTGAGCAGACCCGCGAGCGGATGGGCGAGACGGTCGAGGCGCTCGGCTACAAGGCCGATGTCCCGTCGCGCGCCAAGGAGAAGGTCAGCGGCACGTTCTCCGGTGTCAGGGAACGCATCGTCGGCAACGCCGAGTCGGTGAACGACGCGACACCGAGCACCGGCGACGTCAAGCAGGCCGCACAGCGCGGCGCGAGCCTTGCGCAGGAGAACCCGCTCGGGCTCGCGCTCGGCTCGATCGCGGTCGGCTTCCTCGCCGGCATGCTGATCCCCACCACGAACGTCGAGAACGAGAAGCTCGGCCCGGTCGCCGACCAGGTCAAGGACCAGGTCAAGGAAACCGGTCAGGAGGCGCTGGAGCGCGGCAAGCAGATGGCCCAGGAGGTCGCCGGCACGGCGCAGGAGAGCGCCCAGCAGGTCAAGGACGACGTCAAGGAGACCGCGCAACAGGCGGGCCAGGAGCACGGCGAGCAGCTCAGGCAGACGGCACAGGACAGAGCGCAGCAGGTTCGCGAGGACACCACGTCTTGAGGAGGGGAAGCGGCATGCCAGGAACTCGAACCCGAGCGACCGTCTCACGCCGCTCGCAGCTGCGGCGCCAGCAGGCGTCCGGACGGCTCGCCCGGCCCCACCGGCAGACGACGCGGAAGGGCGGGAAGCGCCGTGCGTCGAGCGAGCCGGAGGGCGGTGTTCTCGCAACGCTGAGTCGCCCCGTGTCCGATCTGCGCCGGCGCGGCGGTCGCAGCGGCAGCGGGAGCGGCTCCGGCAGGCGCGGGCTGTTCACGGCCCTGACGGCCGCGGGCGCCGCCGCGGTCGCCATCGCAAGGCGTCGCTCGAAGCAGCGCGAGGCTCTGCAACCCGATCCGCCGCATCCGGCGGAGACGCCATGACGCCCGGCTCCGTGACAACTGAGCGGCGCAACGGGGCGCCCGGCAGCCCGGCCGATCTGAAGGGTGGTTCGTGGGGCGCTGTCCTCAAGCGCACGATCAAGGAGTTCAGCGCCGACAAGCTCACGCACTGGGCGGCGGCGCTGACCTACTACGGCATCCTCTCGATCTTCCCTGCGCTGCTCGCGCTGGTGTCGATCCTCGGCCTCCTCGGACAGTCGGCGACGCAACCGCTCATCGACAACCTCTCCGGGGTGGCGCCGGGCCCCGCGAAGGAGATCGTGACGAGCGCGCTGGAGAACCTGCAGAACGCAGGCGGCGCCGCGGGCATCGCCTTCATCATCGGCCTCGCGGCCGCCATCTGGTCGGCTTCGGGCTACATCGGCGCGTTCATGGACGCGTCGAACTCGATCTGGGACGTCGAGGAAGGGCGGCCGATCTGGAAGAAGATCCCCACTCGCCTCGCGATCACCGTCGCGATGCTCCTGATGCTCGCGATCACGGCCGTCCTGGTCGTGGTCAGCGGCCCTATCGCGAAGCAGGCGGGGAACCTCCTCGGCGTCGGCGACACCGCCGTGACGGTCTGGAACATCGGCAAGTGGCCGGTGCTGCTCGGGCTGGTCAGCGTCATGTTCGCGCTGCTCTACTGGGCGGCGCCGAACGTCAAGCAGCCGGGCTTCCGGTGGGTGACGCCCGGCGGCATCATCGCCGTCGCGGTGTGGATCCTCGCGTCGCTGGCGTTCACCTTCTACGTCGCGACCTTCGCGTCGTACAACGAGACCTACGGCAGCCTCGGCGGCGTCATCGTCTTCCTCGTCTGGCTGTGGATCACGAACATCGCGATCCTGCTCGGTGCCGAGTTCAACGCCGAGCTCGAGCGCGGGCGGCAGATCGAGGCCGGGCACCCGCCCGAGAAGGAGCCGTTCCTCGAGCCGCGGGACGAACCGAAGACCAGCTAGTCGAGACCTCGGAGAACGCCATGGAGATCCCGAAGGACACCATCATCAACCTGATCCGCGAGCGCGTCGGCGGCGGCAAGGCCGAGCAGGCAGACCGCGAACTTCCCGATCAGGTCGACCCGGACCGGGACGGCCACCTGCTGCAGCGCTTCGGCATCGACCCGAAGGAGCTGCTCGGAGGCGGGCTCGGCGGCATCACGGGCAAGCTCGGGCTTTGACGGCAAGCGCGCGCTCAGCCCGCCGTCCCGCGGCGTGATCCGCCCCAGCATGGATCTCGTCTTCAGGCAGCAGCGCTTCGGGCCGACCCCGGCCTGACGCTCCTGCTGGCCACGGCAGATCCAGGTTCGCCGACCGAAACGGCGCTGCATCGGCTCACGGCGATGGCCGCAAGGGCCGAGCGATGGGACGGGCGCGGGTCTCGCCCGCCCGGCGCCGCTGCTCAAGTCACTCCGGCACGAACAGCCGCGCCGCCATCTGCTCCTCGTCCTGCGGGTTGAAGTCCCACAGGCCCCGCAGCTGGGCGTGCAGGTCGGGCGGCAGCCGGTCGACGCCGTGGTGGTCGATCTCGACGAGGTTGCCGGCGGAGTCGCGCACGTAGAGCTGGACCACGCCCCCCGGCAGCTCGACCAGGCGGTTGCGGAAGGCCTCGTCGTCGAAGGCGTTCCAGCGCTCGGCGGCGCGGTAGACGAGCTCGACGTCGTCGACGGTGATGCCGAAGTGGTGGTGGCTGGTCGGCGTCAGGTCGCGCTCGAAGAGGTGCAGCTGGGTGCGCCCCAGCGCGAGCCACTGGACGGGGATGCCGAAGTTCGGCGTCGAGATCGGGACGGCGCCCAGCAGCTCGACGTAGAACTGGCTGGAGCGCTCCAGATCGAGCGCGTTGACGCTGACGTGGTTGATGCGCAGTCCCACCAGGCTCCTCCCTCGTACCATCCGGCTTCCGTCGCGAGAGGAGGGTCGCATGCCCGAGGTCGTCGTCGTCGGTTCGTTCAGGATCGATCCCGGCAAGGAGGAGGACGCGCTCGAGGCGTTCAAGGCGCTGGTCGAGCCCACGCATCGCGAGGAAGGATGCATCCTCTACGCGCTGCACCGCGGGACCGACGACCCCGCACGGCTGACGTTCATCGAGCGCTGGGAATCGCGCGAGCTGCTCGACGCCCACCTGCAGAGCGACCACGTGTCGGCACTGCTCGAGCGCTCGGCCGAGCTGTGGCGCGACAACGGCGAGATCACGGTCTACGACGCCGTGCCGGCCGGGGAGCCGAAGAAGGGGTCGCTGGCCGAGCACGCCGGCAGCTGACGCCCATCCACCGGGTCGCACGGTCGCTCGATGCGCATCGCGGTCGTGGGCGCCGGGGCGATCGGGGCGTGGCTCGGGGCGGCGCTCGCCCGCGCGGGCCACGAGGTGGCGCTCATCGCCCGCGGGAGGAGGCTCGAGGGGCTGCGCCGCGACGGCGTGCGGATCCGGCCGGCCGGCGAGGCCCCCTACGTGGCGCACCCGCTCGTGACGGACGCCGCCGCCGAGGTGGGGCCGGTGGACGCGGTCCTGCTCGCGGTCAAGGCCCACGACCAGGCGCGCGCGGGCGCGGCCGCCGCTGCGCTGCTCGGGCCCGAGACCGCTGTCGTGTCGGTCCAGAACGGGATCCCGTGGTGGTACTTCCACCGCCTCGGCGGCCCGCATGGCGGCCGGCGGGTCGAGGCGGTCGACCCGGGCGGCGCCGTGTCGGCCGCCTTTCCCCCCGAGCGGGCGATCGGCTGCGTCGTCTACCTCGGCGCCGAGCTCGCCGCCGACGGCGAGGTCCGCACCCGCCCGGAGAACGGCCTCGTGGTGGGGGAGCCGGACGGCACGGACTCCGCCCGGCTGCGGGCCGTCGCCGCAGCGCTCGAGGAGTCCGGCTTCCCGGTCCGCCGGTCGGCCGGGATCCGGACGGACATCTGGACGAAGCTGATGGGCAACGCGTCGTTCAACCCGATCTCCGCGCTCACCGGCGCCGGGCTCGGCTCGATCGCGCGCGATCCGGGCACCGCAGGCCTCGTCCGGCAGATCATGCACGAGGTGGTCGCGATCGCCCGCGCCACCGGCGCGAACCCGTCCATTTCGATCGAGGAGCGGCTCGCGATCACCGCCGCGCTCGGCGAGCACCCGACCTCGACCCTCCAGGACCTGCGCGCGGGCAAGCCGCTCGAGCTCTCGGCGCTCACCGCCGCGCCCGTCGAGCTTGCGCGCCTCACCGGCACCCCGGCGCCGGCGCTCGAGGCCGTCCACGCCCTCGCCTCGCTGCTCGCCGCTCGCGCGAGGCCGGTGTCCGGCGTATAACCGGTCGATGCCCGCGTCCCTGCCCTCGCTCGACGTCGCCGAGGTCGAGGAGCGGCTCCGCACGGACGGCATCGCCGGCCTGCCCGGCGCCTTCGCCCCCGGGTGGGCCGATCGCCTGCACGAGGAGTGCCTGCGGCTCCACGACGCGGCCAGCGCCTACGAGCGCGGGCGCATCAGCCGCGGCCGCAACCGCTGGTACTTCGCCGTCCATCCTGAGCAGCTGTCGGGGATCGTCGACCTGCTCACCCACCCCTGGCTCACCGAGATCTCCGAGGCGATGCTCGGGCCTGGGTATCAGGTGGCGGAGATCGCCTTCGACGTATCGTTCCCCGGCTCGAAGTTCCAGCCGTGGCACCGCGACTTCCGCAAGCACGTCGGCATGCGGCCCGACGGGACGCTCTCCGCCCTCGCGTTCAACCTGCCGACCGTCGACGTGGTCGACGAGATGGGGCCGTTCGAGATCGTCCGCGGCACCCAGCACGACGAGATCCCCACCGACAATGGCATGTTCCCCGACGCGGGCGGCCAGGAGCGCTACGAGGGCGATGCGCGACGCACGCTGATGAAGCCGCGGCGCGGCGGCATGTCGGTGCGCACGCCGCTGGCGGTCCATCGCGGGACGCCCAACCGCTCCGAGCACACCCGCCCCGTGATGGTCGCCACGGTCTACGCCGGCGACGTCGACCTGCTGGCGGGCCACGACGTCCTCGCCGCGACGCGCGCGTTCTACGACGGGCTGCCCGCGCAGGCCCGCGACCACCTGCACTGCGAGGTCGTCGACGCGCTGGCCCGGATCGACCAGGGGCACGACATCGAGGGGCTCGTGATGGGGGAGGAGTAGCCGGCGCTCGCGTGAGATCCGGCGCGCCAACCGCCGGGCCGGCGGCGGGCGCCCACTACGCTTGGGCCGATGCACCTCCTCCGCGCACTCGCGTGCGCCGCCCTGCTCGGTCTCGCCCTTCCGGCCGGGGCGTCCGCCGCCGAGCTCTACGCCCCGAGTGAGGGCGCGCTCCCGGCCCGCCCGTTCGCCGCCCCGCTGCGCGACGCGGTGATCTCCGAGCCCGCCGCCTCCGCCCGCGCCTCGCGCGCCCCGGTGGCCCGCGCGTCGGCCCAGCGGATCTACGCCTCCAACGGCCAGGGCCCCGTGACGGTGGAGCTCTCGCCCAACTACGGGCCGCTCACCCGAGAGCGCGTCCTGCCCTTCGTCGACTTCCTCGCCTCCCGCCAGCACGGCACCGAGCTCTCCCGGCTGACGCTGTTCGTCGTCACGCCCGAGCAGGTCCGGCAGGCCTGCTCGGCGCAGGCGCTCGCGTGCTACATCCCGTCGCGCGGGCTGATGATCATTCCCGGCCAGCAGACGTCAGAGGGCGAGGTGCCGGTCGAGTACGTCATCACCCACGAGTACGGCCACCACGTCGCCGCCAACCGCAACAACGACCCCTGGCCCGCCGTGGCCTGGGGCCCGAAGGCCTGGGCCACCCAGGAGGGCGTCTGCGCGGGCGTCGCCCAGCGCCGCTACTTCCCGGGCGACCAGCAGGAGAACTACGCGCGCAACCCGGGCGAGAACTGGGCGGAGGCCTACGCGCAGGCGCACTACCCGGGCCAGTACCGCTGGCAGTTCGACCCCACCCTCGCCCCCGACGGCCCGGCGATCGCCGCCGTGGCGCGCGACGTCGCCGAGCCCTGGCGGAACAACGTCGCGGTCCGGCGCTCCGGGACGCTGAGCGGGCGCCGGCGCTCGAAGACCTTCCCCGTCACCACGACGCTCGACGGCCGGCTCAAGCTGACCTTGAAGGGCCCGCGGCGCGCGAACTACGACCTCCAGGTCATCAGCGACGGGCGCGTGGCCGTGCGCTCGCGGCGCCGCGGCAGCCGTGACACCCTGTCGGCGACGGACTGCCAGGTGCGGTCCTTCGCCGTGCGCGTGGTGCGCCGCTCGGGCTCGGGGCGCTTCACGCTGCGGGTGCAGACGCCGGGGTAGGGGCGCGGCGGCGCCCCGAACGTCAACCGCGGCTGGTGAGGGAGGGGGGCCTTTCCGCGAGGCGGCATGAGGTGACACACCCTGCGCTTCTGCGCGCTCGTGTCACATTCCGCCGCTCTGAGCGCCACCAGGTGACACGGGCGGTGGATCCGGGCGGCCGTGTCACATCGTGCCGCCGCGACCGGTGGTCCCCGCCTCTCTCACCAGCCGCAGTTGACGTTTCCGAACCCTAGCCACCCGCCGCGCGCCATGCGAACATGTGTTCGCACATGATCGTCTGCGTCCAGATCCCCCGCTTCTCCCTGTCGGTGGCCGCCGGCGGCCGGGAGGCGCTGGCGGCCGGTCCTGCCGCGATGGCACCCGAGCCGGGGCACGAGCAGCTCGTGGGGGAGGCGTCGGCGGCGGCGGAGGCCTGCGGCGTGCGTGCCGGGCTGCGGCTGGGGGAGGCGCTCGCGCGCTGTCCGGAGCTGCGGCTCGTCCCGTCCGACCCGATGGGCGTCGCCGACGCGTGGGACCGGGTGGTCGAGCGGCTGGAGGGGATCGGCGCGGAGGTGGAATCCGACCGCCCCGGGCAGGCCTACTTCGCGGCGGGCGGGCTGCGCCGGCTGCACGGTGGCTCGGTGGAGGGAGTACT
>JALYMV010000195.1 GCA_030773575.1 Actinomycetota bacterium | reverse complement strand
GTCGTACTCCTTGCCGTAGAGGACGAGCAAGGACGCTGCGATGCGACGGTTGCCGTCCTTCGGCTCGCCGTCGAACGTCACGATCGGCGGGATCTCGACGCCCTTGCGGGCGATGCTGTCGGCCAGGGGCTTGAGCTTGAACGGGTCTGACTTGCCGAGACTCGGAAGGTTGATCGCCCCTTGCATGAGCTTGACCAGCTCCTCGGGGTCGGGCTCGCGCCCTCCGTTGCGCTCCTTGAATTCCATCACGTGCAGCGTCAGACGCTGGTTGCCGCGCCAGAGCGCCAGCTCCTCGACGTCGACGTAGCCCTCGACCATGGGGATGCTCTTGTCGTTGAAGCTCGGGACTGGCACGACTGGCCGAGGCCTGAGTCCGTTGTGCTCGACGAACGGCAGTCCGTCCGCTTCCGTAGCTGCGGGGCGATGCACCGACCCGACGATCTCGTCGACCTCACGCATGACCTCGTCCGCGAGTCGGGCACGCTCGACGTCGGACAAGCCGCCGCCGTCGTGCGTACGCAAGATGGTGAGGATGCGCGTGTAGAGGCGCCGGGCACGCTCGGCGTCGAGTGGATAGGTGCTCGCCTCACGAACCGCCTGCTCGACGAGCTCGCCGTGGTCCTGCGACAGTGCCGTCGCAGACTCGACGAGATCGGCGACCGCGGCGGGCGAGATCTTGGGCTCGACGTTGCTCATGCTTCCTCCGTTGGTTCGAGTAGTCCGGCGGCCACGAGCTGACCGCGAAGTCGATCGATCCCCCGCTTTCGCCACTGCCGCGCCGTGTCTGCGAGCACGTCCTGGCCTAGAAGCTCCTCGAGGCGCTCGGCCATCTCGGCGCTGCTCAGCGGCTCCTGCAATCGAGCCGCATCGAGCACGAGCAACGTCGTCGTACGCACGTTGCGGCTCTCCCACATCTCGACGAGGCTGCGCATGAACGCGTACGCGTCATTGGCGACCGCCTCGTCCAGGGTCGGGTTCGTCCAGGGATCGGTTCCGCGGTCGAACACCTCGCCATCGCCGTCGCCCTCGTCCCCGTCCTCATCGTGGACGGCCAGCTGCTCGAGGGCGGCGAGCCTCAGGATCCGCTTGAGGGCGTTTACCGCCACCGTCGTCACGTAGCCCCGTGGGTTGTCCATCGCCCGGTCGGCCCGCACCAACTTCTCGAAGCCAGTCGCCACCGCGTCCTCGACGTCGGCGTGCGCAGCGTTGGGGAACTTCGTCTCGAGCACGCGGACAAGGCCCTCCGGGAACTTGTCCTTGACCATCCCGTCGACCACCTTGTCGAGGGGGGCCTCGGCGTCCGCAGTGCTCATGCCGGACTAAGTCACGAGACGACGCCATCGTGACAGCACGCCGAAGAACTTCTCCTCCGAGGTCCAATCCCCTCGGACCCCCGGACGTCCGCCGCCCCGAAGCCGCTGAGGTGTCTTCCGGCGCAGCCGGCACACCGGGACAAAATCTCGGGACAAAGCGCTTCAGCGCCGCTTGCGCGCTTAACGCGGAAAAGCCCTGCTTTGCAGGGCCTTCCGTTCATAGCGGGGGCGGGATTCGAACCCGCGACCTTCGGGTTATGAGCCCGACGAGCTACCTGGCTGCTCCACCCCGCGGCGTGAGCGGCATTCTAGCAATCGTCTCCCGGCCGTAAAGTCACCGGGCTCCGCTCCAAAAGCCGCCGCAACCGCACCGCGTTGCGCGGGGCGAACGCCTCCCAGTCGTTGTTGAAGTAGGCCAGGACCTCGACCTCGGAGCGCAGATCGGCGATCTTGGCGGCCCACTCGCGCAGCTCGGTCTCCGAGTAGTTCCCGCGCCGGCCGCGGGCGCCGTAGTGGAAGCGCAGGAAAGTCCACGGCGCCGTCACGACCAAAGGGACCCAGGGGCGGCGGACGTCGTCGCCGACCGCCAGGGCGACCCCGTGGTGGCGCAGGAGCCCGTAGACCGGCTCGGCGAACCAGCTCTCGTGGCGCAGCTCGACCGCGTGGCGGCCCGGCGGGAGCTGGGCGAGCGCGCCCGCCAGCCGGTCGTCGTCGCGCTTGAAGGACTCCGGCAGCTGCCACAGGACCGGGCCGAGCTTGGGGGTGTCGAGCAGCGGCTCGACGCGCTCGTAGTAGCGGCGGACGGGCTCGCCCATGTCCGTCAGCCGCTTCATGTGGGTGATGAAGCGGCTGGCCTTCAGCGTGAAGAGGAAGTCGGGCGGCGTGTCGGCCACCCAGCGGGCGACGGCGTCGCGGGAGGCGAGGCGGTAGAAGGTCGAGTTGACCTCGACGGTGTCGAAGGTCTTCGCGTAGTGGGCGAGCCAGCGGCTCGCGGGGCAGCCGGGCGGGTAGACCGGGCCGCGCCAGGACTGGTAGTTCCAGCCCGAGCAGCCGATCCGGACGGGGTGGATCAGGGCCCCGCGGTCGCCAGGCGGGGCAGCTCGATCGCCGGGCAGCGGTCCATGACGACCTGCAGGCCGGCTGCCCGGGCGCGTTCGGCGGCCGCCTCGTCGATCACGCCGAGCTGGAGCCAGACCGCGCGGGCGCCGATCTCGATCGCCTCGTCGACGTGGGCGCCCGCGAGCTCGGAGCGGCGGAAGACGTCGACCACCTCGACGCCCTCCTCCGGCGGGATGTCGTGCAGCGACCCGTGCACGCGCTCCCCGAGGATCTCCGTCCCGACCGCGGTCGGGTTGACCGGGATGACCCGGTAGCCGCGCGACTGCAGCAGCGCCGCGATGCGGTGGGAGTCGCGGTAGGGGTCCGGCGAGCAGCCGACCACCGCCCACACGCGCAGCTCGATCAGGACGGAGGCGACCGTCGCGGGATCGCTCACGAGCCGACCCGCAGCTCGGTCACGGGCCCCTCCTGCCGGCAGTCCTTGGTCCGCCGCCGCTCGCAGCGGATGCGGTGCGCCTGCCAGTAGTAGGTGCCCGGGCGGTTGAGCCAGAAGCCGGGGAAGTCGTGGAAGCGTGGGCGGTAGCGGTAGAGGCCGCCCTCCCCGCGCTTGGCACGGCCGACGGATTCGGCCGCGCAGATGAGGCCGTCGCGGCGCTTGGCCTTCGAGCGGCAGACGCGGACGAAGACCTCGCCCCCGCCCCGCGCCCGCACCGCGAAGGTCGGCGGCTCGCCCTTGGGGACCGTGTCGCCCGCCTGCGGCGAGACGGGCGTGACGCCGTTGCGCGTCGCCGCGAGGGCGACCGCCGCGGTGGTCGCCAGCGCGGCGGCCAGCACGGCGGCGACGACGGCGACGGTCTGGCGCGAGGAGGACATGGGTTCGGCGACCGAGGGTACCTGCGGCGTCAGACCGCATGGCCCGCGTCGTCCTCACCCGAACACTCCCCTTCGCGGCGATCGAGCGCCTCGCGGAGCGCCACGAGCTCACGACGTGGCCCGAGCGCCTGCCCCCGCCGCCCGAGAGACTGCGCGAGCTCGCCGCCGATGCCGACGGCCTGCTCTGCCTGCTCACCGACCGGATCGACGCCGAGTTCCTCGACGCCGCTCCGAACCTGAAAGTCGTCTCGAACTTCGCGGTGGGGACCGACAATGTGGACCTCGAGGCGGCGAGCGCGCGCGGGATCCCCGTCGGCTACACGCCCGACGTCCTCACCGACGCGACCGCCGACCTGGCCTTCGCGCTGCTGCTCGCGTCGGCGCGCCGGCTGCCGCAGGCGGCCGCCGCGATCCCGGCCGGCGACTGGGTGACCTGGGAGCCGGCGCGCTGGCTGGGCGCCGAGGTGAGCGGGGCGACGCTGGGGATCGTCGGGATGGGGCGGATCGGCAGCGCGGTGGCGCGGCGCGCGGCGGGGTTCGGCATGACGGTGCTCGACGCCCGCGCCGACGGCCTCGACCGCCTGCTCGAGCGCGCCGACTTCGTCTCGCTCCACGCCCCGCTCACCCCGCAGACCCGCCACCTCGTCGATGCCCGCGCCCTCGCGAAGATGCGCCCGACCGCCCACCTCGTCAACACGGCGCGCGGCGGGCTCGTCGACCAGGAGGCGCTCGCCCGCGCGCTGCACGACGGGACGATCGCCGGCGCGGCGCTCGACGTCACCGATCCCGAGCCCCTCCCGCCCGAGCACCCGCTGCACGCCGCGCCCAACCTCCTGCTCGTCCCCCACGTCGGCTCGGCCACCCACCGCACGCGCGAGCGCATGGCGGCCGTGGCGGTCGACAACCTGCTGGCCGGCCTCGCGGGAGAGCCGATGCCCCACCGGGCCAACGGGTAGGTTCCCGCGCGGTGCGCGTGGCGGTCGTCGACATCGGGACCAACTCCACGCGCCTGCTGATCGCCGACGTCGAGGCGGGCCGGCTCACCGAGCTCGACCGGCGGTCGACCGTCACGCGGCTGGGCGAGGGCGTCGATGCGACGCGCTCCCTCGGCGACGCGCCCCAGCAGCGTGTCTTCGCGGTGCTCGACGAGTACGCCGGGGCGATCGACGCCGCGGGCTGCGAGGCGCGCACCGCGGTGATGACGTCGGCGGTCCGCGACTCGAGCAACGGCGCCGCCTTCGCCGAGGCGGTCCGCGAGCGCTACGGGCTGCTCGGCCGCACGCTCTCGGGCGACGACGAGGCCCAGCTCACCTACGCCGGCGCCACCGCCGCGCGCGCCGGCGACGCGACCGACG
>JALYMV010000194.1 GCA_030773575.1 Actinomycetota bacterium | reverse complement strand
GCAGCCGGCCCCGCGCCGGGTTCCGGCGGCGGGTCACCCTCCCTCTGCGCGGTCAACACGCGCCTGCGCTCGATCGCCGCGACCCGCCGCGGGCGCGGGCTGCGCTTCGCCTTCGTGCGCCGCGGCGCCGGCCCGGTGACGGTCGACGTCTTCCGCGTCTCGCAGGGCTCCCGGATCCTCGGCAACCGCCGCGTCGCGCGCTTCGCCGGCCGCCGGAGCGCCTTCTCGTGGAGCGGTCGCAGCCGCCGCGTCGGCGACGGCCTCTACTTCGCCCGCTTCCGCGCCGGGGGCGCCGAGACGCGCCGCGTCGCGCTGCGCCGGCGCGCCGGGCGCTTCTCGCGCCGGCCGGACTTCGAGATCCGCAACCGCTGCGGGGCGATCCGCGCGTTCAAGCTCGAACGGCCCGTGTTCGGCGGGCGCACGAACCGCCCGCTGGGCATCTCCTACCGGCTCAACCGAGCTGCGCGGGTCACCGTGACGGTCACGCGCGCCGGGCGCACCGTCCGCCGCTTCCGGACGACGACCGACCGCGCCGGGCGCACCTACCGGCTGCGGCTCGCCGCCGAGCGGTTGCGCCGCGGCGACCACCAGGTCCTCCTCTCGGTGCGCCCGGCGACCGGCTCGGCGGCGACGGCACGCCTCACGGCGGCGCGGCTTCAGCGGTAGGTCTCAGCCCGGCAAGGGCCCCTGGCTGCGCTCGAGGAGCATCGCTTCCAGGGTGTGCGAGGCCGTCCGGCGGGGCCGGTTCACAACCGTTTCACAGGCGGTTCACGGAGCGGTAACCGGTGCGGGCGGACCATGGGCCAGTCTCGCCGCCATGGAAGCCGCTCAGCAGATCGACGTGCTCCAGGTCGGCGACCTCGAGGCGTACCCCGCCGCCGGGCTCGCCCGGGCGTCCGGCCGTCCGCTCACGCTCTCCGTCCGCGAGTTCGGCGTGCTGGTGGCGTTGATGCGCCGGGCGGGCCGCGTGGTCTCCCGCGAGGAGCTTACGCCGAGGTCTGGGGCGGGACGCTGCGGCGCGATGACCGCTCCGTCGACGTCTACGTCCACAAGCTCCGCGTGAAGCTCGACGCGGCGCTGCCCGGACGGCAGCTCATCCACACGCACTTCGGGTTCGGCTACCGGATGTAGGGCCCGCCGGACCCGGCGGGGCGCTTCACGCGCTTTTCACAACTCGATCACGACCCCGGAACAGACTGGAGACTCCCTTGAACGCATACCGCTCACTGCTCGCGCTGGCCATGGCCGGCGTCCTCTCCCTCGGGACCGCCGCCTGCGGCGGCGAAGAGGAGACCAACACCACCGGCGGCGCCGGCGCCCAGGAGGAGCAGGCCTCCCAGGCCAACCAGGACCTCAGCGGCGCGATCGCCATCGACGGCTCCTCGACCGTCCAGCCCTTCGCCGAGGCCGCGGCCGAGCTCTTCCAGGAGGAGGCGCCCAACGTCAAGGTGACCGTCGGCGGCGCCGGCACGGGCGACGGCTTCGAGCGCTTCTGCGCCGGCGAGATCCAGATCTCCGACGCCTCGCGACCCATCGAGGACGACGAGAAGGCGGCCTGCGAGAAGGGGGGCGTGACCTACGAGGAGGTCCAGGTCGCCAACGACGGCATCGCGATCGTCACCAACAAGGACACCCAGGTCGACTGCTTCACCACGGAGCAGCTCAAGGCGCTGCTCGCGCCGAAGTCGAAGGTCTCCGACCTCTCCGAGCTCGGCGGCACCCTTCCCAGCCAGAAGCTCTCGTTCTTCACCCCCGGCGAGGAGTCGGGCACCTTCGACTTCTTCACCGAGACGGTGCTCGAGACGGACGCCGAGCAGCGCACGCAGGGCGTCCAGACGTCCGCCAACGACAACCAGATTCTCACCGGCATCGAGGGCACGCAAGGCGCGATCGGCTACCTCGGCTACTCCTTCGCCCAGGAGGCCGGCGACCGCGTGAACGTGGCGCAGGTCGACGGCGGCGACGGCTGCGTCGCGCCCTCGCTCGAGACGATCCAGAGCGGCGAGTACAAGCCGCTGTCGCGCCCCATCTTCATGTACCCGGCCAAGGAGGCGCTCGCCAAGCCGGAGGTCAAGGCGTTCATGACCTTCGTGGCGGAGAACCAGCAGCGCATCGCCGAGGCCGCCAAGATCGTCCCGCTCACCGAGGAGCAGGCGACGGAGGCCAAGTCGAAGGTGGGCGCCTAGCCACAATGGCGAGCGCGGACTTCACCGCTCGCGCGGCCGCCCCCGGGGGTCCCGGCGCCGGCCTGCGCTACCGGCGCACGGGGCGCTCCGTCGGCGAGCGCGCGATCAAGGTCGCGCTCGCCGGCGCCGCCCTGCTCTCCGTCGTGACCACGACGGGGATCGTCGTCTCGCTGCTCAGCGAGACGCTGCGCTTCTTCGGCGAGGTCGGCGTCGGCGAGTTCCTGCTCGGGACGGACTGGAACCCGCTGCGGCGCGGCGAGCAGCAGTCCTTCGGGGTGCTGCCGCTCGTGTGGAGCACGCTCTACCTGACCTTCGTCGGGCTCCTGGTGGCCATCCCGCTCGGCCTCGCCTCGGCCATCTACCTGGCCGAGTTCGCCTCGCCCCGGGTCCGCCGGATCATCAAGCCGACCCTCGAGGTGCTGGCCGGCATCCCGACGATCGTCCTGGGCTACTTCGCCCTGACCTACGTGACCCCGGTGATCCTCCGCGACCTGCTCGGGATCGAGGTCCAGATCTTCAACGGCCTCTCGGCCGGCCTGGTGCTCGGCATCCTCGTGCTGCCGACGATCGCCTCGGTGGCCGAGGACGCCATGTCGGCCGTCCCGCAGGCGCTGCGCGAAGGGGCCTTCGGCCTCGGCGCAACCAAGCGCCAGGTCGTGCTGCGCGTCGTCTTCCCGGCCGCCCTGTCGGGGATCGTCGCCGCCCTCGTGCTCGGCGCCTCGCGGGCGATCGGCGAGACCGTGGTCATCCTCATCGCCGCGGGCGCCGCGCCCAGCCTCTCGCTCGACCTGGGCGAGTCCCACCAGAACATGGCCGCGTTCATCGCCCAGACCGCGCGCGGGGACATCTCCCAGGGCGGCACCGAGTTCCGCACCATCTTCGCGGTCGGGACGACGCTCTTCGTGATGACGCTCGTCCTCAACGCGATCTCCATCCGCTTCGTCCGGCGCTTCCGCCAGGTCTACGACTGATGGCCGTCTCGCCCGCCACCCGGACCTCCGTGCGGCTCGCCGTCGAGCCCGCCGCCGCCTCGCAGAAGATCAAGGAGGCCGCCTTCCGCGGCACGCTCCTCTTCTCGACGATGATCGGCCTGCTCTTCCTCGCGGTGCTCATCGTCGACGTCTCGCGCGACGGGATCGCGCTCCTGAGCTGGGAGTTCCTGCGGTCGTTCCCCTCGCGGGTGACGCCCGAGACGTCGGGCGTGCGCTCGGCCCTGCTCGGGACGCTGCTGCTGATCATCACCACCGCCGTTTTCATCGTGCCGATTGGGATCGCCACCGCGGTCTACCTCGAGGAGTACGCCGACCGCACCCGCTGGTGGAACCGGATGATCGAGCTCAACATCCAGAACCTCGCCGCGGTCCCGTCGGTCGTCTACGGCATCCTCGGCCTCGCGTGGATCGTCCGCGGCCCGCTCAGCCTGGGCCGCGTCCTGCTCGCCGGCGCGCTCACCCTGGGGCTGCTCGTCCTCCCCGTGGTGATCGTCGTCTCCCGCGAGGCGATCCGGGCCGTGCCCTCCTCGATCCGCGACGGCTCGCTCGCCCTGGGCGCCACCCAGTGGCAGACGATCTGGAAGCAGGTCCTGCCGGGCGCGCTGCCGGGCATCGCCACCGGGGTGATCCTCGCGCTCTCGCGCGCGATCGGCGAGACGGCTCCGCTCATCCTCGTCGGCGCCGTCGCCTTCGCCCGCTTCGATCCGGAGGGGCTGATGGGATCCTTCTCTGCGCTCCCGATCCAGATCCTCGAGGCGGTCACCGACGCCGACACGGAGTTCCGCGACCTCGCCGCTGCGGCCATCCTCGTCCTCCTCGCGATGCTGCTCGTCATGAACTCCGTCGCGATCTACCTCCGCAACCGCTATGAACAGAAATGGTGAGGCAGCTACCGTGCCCGAGCGAATGACCGAGCCCGCCGAGAGCCGTCCCCACACCTCCAACAAGGAGTACGCCCGCGAGGCCACCTCGAGCGGCGCGGCGACCGTCGTCGCGCGGCCCGCCAAGGAGACGATCTTCGACGTCGACGGCGTCTCGGTGTACTACGGCGACAAGCGCGCGATCCGCGACGTCAACGTCGACCTCGCGCGCAACGAGATCACCGCCCTCATCGGGCCGTCGGGCTGCGGCAAGTCGACGTTCATCCGCTGCCTGAACCGCATGAACGACCTGATCCCCAGCGCGCGGGTCGAGGGGTCCATCGGCTACCACGGCCAGGACATCTACGGCCCCGACGTCGACCCGGTCCAGGTGCGCAAGCGGATCGGCATGGTCTTCCAGAAGCCCAACCCGTTCCCCAAGTCGATCTACGACAACGTCGCCTTCGGCCCGCGCGTGATGGGGCTCAAGGGCGACATGGACGAGATCGTCGAGACCGCACTGCGCCGCGGCGCGCTCTGGGACGAGGTCAAGGACCGCCTCAAGACGAACGCCTTCGGCATGTCCGGCGGCCAGCAGCAGCGGCTGTGCATCGCCCGCGCGCTGGCCACCTCGCCCGACGTGCTGCTGATGGACGAGCCGTGCTCGGCGCTCGACCCGATCTCCACCGGGCGCATCGAGGACCTGATGATCGAGCTCAAGGAGAGCTACTCGATCGTCATCGTCACGCACAACATGCAGCAGGCGGCGCGCGTCTCGGACATGACCGCCTTCTTCACGGTCGAGCTTGACGGCGACTCCGGGCACCGCACGGGCGCGGTGGTGGAGTACGACAAGACGACGAAGATCTTCCAGAACCCGGCCGACAAGCGCACGGAGGACTACGTCACGGGCCGGGTCGGGTAGCGCTCGGGTGACCGTGCCCGACACGCTGCGGACCCGTTTTCAGGAAGAGCTCCGCGGGCTCGAGGAGCAGACCTTGGGCGCGCTCGACATGGTGGTCGCGACGCTCGACCGGACGCTCGAGGCGCTCGAGCACCAGGACGTCGAGCTCGCGGGGATCGTCATCGCCGACGACGACCGGATCGACGGGCGCTTCCTCGAGGTCCATCAGGGGATCCTCTCGCTGCTCGCGCTCCAAGCGCCCGTGGCCTCCGACCTGCGCGTGGTCGCGGCGCTCCTGCACGTGATCAAGCACGCCGAGCGGATGGGCGACCAGTGCGTCAACGTCGCCAAGCTGATCCCGCTGTCGGGCAACGCCCCGCCGCGCGACGCCGTGCTGGTCAGGATGGTCGAGGAGATGGGCCGGCTCGCGTGCGCGGAGGTCAAGCAGGCCAAGCAGGCGTTCGAGCTGCGCGACACCGACCTCGCGTGGGACCTCGTCCGCCAGGACGAGAAGGTCAACCGGATCAACCGCGACGCGTTCAAGCACGCGGTGGCGATCGGCGACGACGAGGACACGCGCGAGTGGGCGATGCACATGATGCTCGTGGCGCGCGCGCTCGAGCGGATCGGCGACAACGCGGTCGACGTCGGGGAGCAGGTCGCGTTCGTGGTGACCGGGCTGTTCCGCGAGTTCTCAGATGCTTCCCGGCCGTAACGGCTCTTCCCGCAACGCGCGGAGATAGCGGTCGCCGGCTGGTGACCATCCCGTGAACGGGCTCAGCCGCGCCTGTAACTGCAGCCGGGGCCAGGTCTATGCTCCGGCGAGATGATGAATCGCAATCTCGGCTCGGAAGGCCAGCCGCCCATCCGGATGGCGGTCCTCGACTCCGACACCGGCTTCCTCCAGGTGCTCGCCAAGCGGCTCGACGGCGCGGGGTGGCAGTACCGCGTGCTGGCGTCGCCCGTCCCGCTCGACGCGATGGTCGCCATGCGGCTCAACGCCGTGGTCCTCGACCTCGCGGTGCTCGGTCCCCAGGGCTGGAACTACCTCGAGAAGCTGTGCGCCCGCCTTCCCGGCCTGGGCGTCGTGGTCTGCACGGGGCAGTCGTCGGTCGCCCAGCGCGTCCGGGGCCTGCGGCTCGGCGCCGACGACTGGGTGACCAAGCCGTGCCACCCCGAGGAGCTGATGGCCCGCGTGGAGGCCGTCGTCCGGAGGCGCAAGCGCGCCGAGGCGCGCGTGGACCTCGGCCCGATGCACGTCGGGGAGGTCGAGATCCGCGCGGACCAGTTCCAGGCCTACGTCGGCGGCGTCTCCGTCGAGCTCACGCGCCGCGAGTTCGAGCTCATCCAGCTGCTCGCCGAGGCCCACGGGCAGGTCATGCAGCGCGAGGAGATCTACCAGCGCGTGTGGGGCTACGCGATGGTCCACGGCGACCGGTCGGTCGACGTCTTCGTCCGCAAGCTGCGCCAGAAGCTCGAGCGCATGTCGCCGGGCTGGCGCTACATCCACACCCACTTCGGGATCGGCTACCGGTTCGACGCCGAGCCGGTGGAGGCGGCGCCGGTCGTCGAGGCGCCGGTCGAGGCGCCGGCCGACCCGCCGGCCTTGCTGCAGACGTCCTAACCTGACGGGCGTGGGGCCCGACACCGGAAAGCACATCCGCAACATCCTCATCATCGTCGGCCTGGCGCTGGCGGTGTGGCTGCTGCCGGGCGGCGACACGGGCTCCGCCTTCATCGGCAACCTCCTCTCGGTGATCCTGCTCGGCGGCCTGGCGTTCTTCGCCTACCGGATGTACATGGAGCACCGCATCACCCTGCTCGACCTCGAGGGCCGCACCCGGGCGGCGCTCTACGCCTGCTTCGGGCTGATCGTCTTCGCGATCGCCGCCGCCGGCCGGATGTGGGGCAGCGGCCCCGGAGCGCTGGTGTGGATCGCGTTGATGGCGGTGGCGGCGTACGGGATCTACTCCGTGTACCGCGCCGCCCGCGAGTACTGAGTTCCGGCACGAATCCGCGCGCCTTTCCTGACCGGCGCGCCTAGAGCCGTGCCGCCGTCCCGGCGAGGCTGCCGGGCATGCGATGGCGACGGCGGCTGGCGGGGGAGCGCGGACAGGCGGCTGTGGAGCTCGCGGCGCTGCTGCCGCTGGTGGCGGTCCTCTGCGCCCTGGCCTGGCAGCTCGCGCTCGCGGGTCACGCAGCCTGGGCGGTGAGCTCCGCCG
>JALYMV010000193.1 GCA_030773575.1 Actinomycetota bacterium | reverse complement strand
CGCGGGGCCTGCCGGGCGAGGCCGCGCCCGACGAGGCGCGCTGGGTCGAGGCGTCGGCCGGCGGGCTGCGGATCGCCTCGGTCTACGTCCCCAACGGCCGCGGCCTCGACTCGCCGGAGTTCCCGCGCAAGCTCGCCTTCCTCGACGCGATGCGCGACCGCGCCGGGGAGCTCGACGTCGTGGCGGGCGACCTCAACGTCACGCGCGACGACCTCGACGTCTACGACCCGGCGGCCTTCGCGGGCTCCACCCACGTCACACCGGAGGAGCGCGGCCGCCTGGAGGCGGTGCTCGAGGCCGGCCTCGTCGACGCCTATCGGGCGCTGCACCCCGGCGAGGTCGGCTACACGTGGTGGGACTACCGCCAGGGCCACTTCCACCGCAAGCTGGGGCTGCGGATCGACTACCTGCTGCTGGGCCCGCGGCTGGCGGGCGGCCTGCGCTCTTGCGGGATCGACCGCAACTACCGCAAGGGATCCAAGCCCTCCGACCACGCGCCGCTGCTCGCGGAGCTGGCCGGGTGAGCGACGCGGACCCCGCCTGGGTCTACCTCCTGCGCTGCCGCGACGGCTCGCTCTACTGCGGCTGGACGAGCGATCTCCCACGCCGGATGCGCGCCCACGCCGCCGGGCGCGCCAGCCGCTACACGGCGTCGCGGCGGCCGCTCGCGCTCGCCCTCGCCGTCGCGCAGCCCGACCGCTCCGCCGCGCGGCGCGAGGAGGCGCGCGTGAAGGGCCTGGCCAAGCCGGCCAAGGAGCTATGGCTCGCCGAGATGGCGCGTGTCGTTCCACCGCCAGAGGACGCGGCGCTCGCGCTCGTGGCCGAGCTCGCAGAGGGCGGCGGTCGAGAGCGCGAGCCGGCCGCCGGCTGAGGCGTCGAGGCCGATCCAGCGGGCGCCGAGGATCCGCAGGAGGTGGCCGTGGGCGAAGAGCGCCGCCGTCCCGTCCTCCCCCGCCGCCGCCTCCGCGCGCGCGATCGCCCGGTCTGCGCGCGCGCCGACCGCCTCCACCGCCTCGCCGCCCGGGCAGCCGTCGCGCCAGACGTCCCAGCCCGGGCGCTCCAAGCGGATCTCCGCCGTCGCGCGCCCCTCGTACTCGCCGTAGTCCCACTCGACGAGGTCGTCGTCGCGCTGCGCGCGGTCCCCGAGCCCGGCGAGCTCCGCGGTCCGCCACGCCCGCGCCAGCGGGCTCGAGAGCACGACGGCGATCTCCTCGTCGGCGAGCAGCGGGCCCAGCGCGCGCGCCGCCGCCTCGCCCGCCGGCTCGAGCGAGATGTCGGTGCGGCCCGTGTGCCGGCGGGTCCGGCTCCACTCCGTCTCCCCATGGCGGATGAGCAGCAGGCGGGCCATCGCCGCAGCATCACAGGCACTGAGATGACGTGGTGGTGCACACCGTCCTGACCCTGGCCTACGGCGCCCTTGTCTGCCTTTAGAGCCGCGCCCGATAGCGGCGCATGGTCGCCGGGGCGAAGTCCTCGTGGGTCCGGTCGCGCAGGCGCTCCACGCGCTCGAGGTGGTGCGGGCTCGAGAGGCTCTCGGCGTGGCCGATGACGTCGGCGGTCGCGATCCCGTGACGGGCCTGCAGCCAGCGCGTGAGCCGCAGGGAGGCGGCGAGCTGGCGGCGGTTGCCCATCACCTCGGCGTCCGAGCGCCCGACGTGCTCGATCCCGAACGCCGTGTGGTTGAGCCCGATCGTGTGGCGGCACATCCACTTCAGCCGCACGAGCCGGTGGATCGTCCCGTCGCGGTCGACGATGAAGTGCGTGCAGACCCCTGGGTGCTCGCCGAGCTCGGGGTCAGGCTCGTTGGCCGCGAAGGTGTTGAAGGCGGATTCGAGGGTGGCCGTCGCGGTGTAGTGCTGGACGATGACCTTCGGCTCGAGCAGGCGCGCGCGGTCGAGGTCGTAGTGGCGGCGCGCGTACGCGCGCATCTGCTTGCGGCGCTCCGCGCCAAACGGGATCGGATGCCAGCGGATCTTCGGCTTGCGAGCCGCCGCCGGGCGGGCGTCGCGCCCGGCGGCCAGGACGGCCCGGGCG
>JALYMV010000192.1 GCA_030773575.1 Actinomycetota bacterium | reverse complement strand
GCACGCGGCCGTGCTCGATGAGCATCGCGCGGTCGCAGTAGCGGGCGACGGCGCCCATGTCGTGCGTCACGAGCAGCATCGTCCGCTGCTCGTCGCGCAGCCGGTTGAACTCGTCGAAGCACTTCTGCTGGAAGGCGGCGTCGCCGACCGCGAGCACCTCGTCGATGAGCAGGATCTCCGCCTTGACCTGGATCATCACCGAGAAGGCGAGCCGGACCAGCATCCCGGACGAGTAGTTCTTGATCTTGAGCTCCGAGAACTCGCGCAGCTCGGAGAAGTCGAGGATCCGCGGGTAGGCCTCTTCGGCCTCGCGGCGCGAGAGGCCGAGCATGATGGCGTTGAGCACCGAGTTGTCGCGCGCGGCCAGATCCGGGTTGAACCCGACGCCGAGCTCGATGAAAGTCGACATCCGCCCGTTGACGTAGATCGCCCCGGCGTCGGTCGCGTAGATCCCGGCGAGGCATTTGAGCAACGTGCTCTTGCCCGAGCCGTTCCGGCCCACGATGCCGAAGAACTCGCCGTGGTCGACCGCGAAGGAGACGTCGTTGAGCGCCTCGAAGCGCTCCGACCCTGAGCGGCGCAGCGGGTGCAGCGCGCGCTCCTTGAGCGTGTGCACCTTCTCGTTCGGGATCTGGAAGGTCTTCGAGACGCCGTCGACGACGACCGCGGGGCCGGTGGGCGACGGTGAACTCACTCCCGGAGGGTAACGAGCAGAAGTCGCGAACAAGGTGGGAGAGGGGCGCTACTACCATCGAGTGCCGGGCCATGAGCGTCGAGACAGAAACCATCTCCGCGGTCGCACCGGCCTCGCCGCAGCCCGTCGCCGCGCGGCCGCGCCGCAGGTCGTCGCGCGGTGACATCGCCCTGCTGATCGGCATCGGCGTCGTGCTGACCGTGCTGCAGATGCTGCGCCAGCCCGGGCTGCAGTCGTGGAACACGATGTGGCAGGAGGACGGCGGGGTCTTCCTCACCGACGCGCTCGACGATCCCTTCCTCGAGACGCTGTTCTCGCCCTACAACGCCTACCTGCACGTCATCGCGCGGCTGATCGCCGGCTACACCTCGCTCTTCCCGCTCGAGGACGCCGCGCTGATCATCACGCTCAGCTCGGCCGTCGTCACCACGCTGATCGCGTTCTACGTCTACTTCGCGAGCCGGCGGGTGTTCCGCACGCAGTGGGCGAGCCTGCTCGCGGCGCTGTCGGTCGTGCTGCTGCCCGCGGCCGGCTACGAGACGAACGCCAACATCGCCAACCTGCACTGGTACCTGATCTACGCCCAGTTCTGGGTGCTGCTCGCCCCGCCGCGCAACGCCCGCGAGGTGGCGCTGAGCGCGACGATCACCGCGCTGGCGGTCCTCAGCGACCCGCTGACCGGGATCCTGCTGCCGCTGGTGGCCCTCATGGTCCACCGCCACCGCTCGCGCGGCACGCTGGTCGTCGCGGGCGTCTACGGGCTGACCATGGGAGTCCAGCTCCTCCTGCGGGTCCTCGACGACCCCGTCGCCCGCTACGCCTCATCCTCCTTCGCCGACCTCCCCGGCGTCTACGCGCTGCGCGTGACCGGCTCCTTCCTGGTCGGCGACCTCTTCCTCGACGACTTCTGGAAGCCGCTCGGCCCGCTCTTCGCCTTCACCTGCCTCGCGCTCGTCGCCGGCTTCTGCGCCTACGGCCTCGCGCGCGGGGAGCAGCGGACGCGGCGGCTGGCGCTGTGGGCGATCGGACTGTCGGTCGCCTACCTCTGGATCCCGCTGATGCTGCGCGGGACGGAGAACTTCCTCAGCCGCGACCTCTTCAACCTCAACGGCTCGCGGTACGCGCTGCTGCCGATCCTCTTCCTGACCGTCGCCGTGCTGGCCATCCTCGAGGACCTGCGTGCCTTCTCGGCGGACACGCGGCGCCACCTGCAGATCGCCTTCAC
This sequence comes from Actinomycetota bacterium, assembly GCA_030773575.1. Lineage (GTDB taxonomy): Bacteria > Actinomycetota > Thermoleophilia > Solirubrobacterales > Solirubrobacteraceae > JACCYI01. The sequence goes on along the minus strand of JALYMV010000192.1, from coordinate 1,293 downwards.
GGTCGGGACCGCGGCGCTCATGCTCACCAACTTCTCCATCTTCACGACCCGGACGAACGGCCCGCGCTGGACCGACGGCGTCGAGACGGCACGCAAGACGTGCGCGCGGACCGGCGGCCTGCGGCCGAACGCGCCGCCGCGGCCAGGGCCCATCCCCGGCCAGCCGCTGCCCGAGGGCGACGTCCGCATCCCGATCGCCCCCAACATCCCCGACCCGCCGTTCGCCGTGACCGTCGACTGCTCGCGCCTGCGCTAGCGGGCGCCCCTTCTACCATCTCTGACCCCATGCCGCTGCTCGAATCCGACACGCGCGTCGCCGACGCGCCGGAGCCGCTGACCGATACGCCGCAGCACCGCAAGGGGACGCCGCTGCTGATCCTCGAGACGATGCGGCCCAAGCAGTGGTCCAAGAACGCCTTCGTGTTCGCGGGCCTGCTGTTCTCGGGAACGATGTTCGACGCCGACAAGGTGCTGGCCGCGATCATGGCCGTCGTCGCCTTCTGCCTCGTCAGCGGCGCGACCTACCTGCTCAACGACGCCGTCGACGCGGAGTCCGACCGCCACAACCCGCGCACCGCCAACCGGCCGATCGCGCGCGGCGATCTCTCCCAGCGGCTCGCGCTGGTCGCCGCAGCGCTCGCCGCCGTGGCCGGCATCGCGCTCACCGCGCTGATCAACTGGCAGACGCTGCTGGTGCTCCTCGGCTACGTGGTCCTCCAGCTCGGCTACTCCAACTACCTCAAGCACGTGCTGTTCGTCGACGTGATGGCGATCGCCGCCGGCTTCGTCCTGCGGGCGGCTGCCGGCGGGGTGGCCGTCGAGGTACCGATCTCCTCCTGGCTGCTGCTCTGCACGGGCCTGCTCGCCGTCTTCCTCGGCTTCACCAAGCGCCGCGGCGAGGCGGTGGCGCTCGGCGGCGGCGCCCAGCCCAAGCGCCGGGTCCTCGAGAGCTACTCCGTCGGCCTCCTCGACGAGCTCATCGCGGTCGTGACGCCGACCACCGTCGTCGCCTACGCGCTCTACGCCGTCACGGGCGCGGCCACCGACTGGATGCTGCTGACCGTGCCGTTCGTGATGTACGGGATCTTCCGCGTCCTCTTCCTGATCCACCACCGCACGGGATCCACCGACGAGCCGGCCGTGATCGTGTGGCGCGACCGGCCGCTCCTGGCCTGCGTCGTGGCCTGGGGCGTCTGCGCGGCCGCCATCGCCGCGCTGTCGAGCAGCGCGTCGCCGCTGTCGTGACGGGCGTCGCGTCGCCCGCGTCGCCCGACGTCGTGCCGGAGGCCGCGC
>JALYMV010000191.1 GCA_030773575.1 Actinomycetota bacterium | reverse complement strand
GCTCGAGCACGCGCTCGAGCTCGCCGCCCGCTGCGGCGCCACGTGCCTCACCGGCCACGGGCCCTACGAGCGCCAGCTCACGCTGACGTAGCCGGAGGGCTCGAGGAGGCCGATACCCTCGTTCCGGTGAACCCGCGGCCGCCGAGCCCCTCGCCCGACGGCGGCTATGACCCCTGGGACATGGTCCGCTCCAAGCGGGCGATCGTCGACACGGGGCTCGCGCCGATCGTCTTCCTGATCGTGAACTCCTTCGCGGGGCTCGAGGTGGCGGCGATGGCGGCCGTCGCCATCGCCGTCTGCCTGATGGTGGAGCGCCTGGTGCGGCGGGCCTCCCCGGTCAACGCGGTCGGCGGCCTCGTCGGCACCGGCATCGCCGTCTACATCGCGCTGCGTACCGGGACCGTGGAGGGGTTCTTCTGGCCGAAGGTGGCGCAGAACGCGGTCTACGGCACCGTCTTCCTCGTCTCCGTCCTCATCCGGCGCCCGCTGATCGGCTACCTCGCCCAGGGCTTCTACCGGTGGCCGAGCGGCTACGTCCGCGACCCGCGGATCCGCCCCGCCTTCATGGTCTCCTCGCTGGCCTGGGTCGTGCTCTTCGGCGTGCGCGCCGTCGTCTACACGGTGCTGATCCTCGCCGGCAAGGCGGCGTGGCTCGGCGGCGTCGTGCTGGTGCTCGGCTGGCCGGCGTTCGCGGCGACCGCGTTCTTCTCCTACCGCTACGCCACCTGGTACCTCAAGCGCCACGGCGCGCCGGATCCCGACGCGTGGGTCGCAGAGGACCAGAGCCGCGCGCCCGCCGCGCCGAGGCCCGAGCCCCAGCCTCAGGGATAGATCGCCCGCAGCCGCGCGGCCTCGGCCACCCGCTGCACCGCCACCGTCAGCGCGGCGGTGCGCCAGTCGCAGTCCCGCCGCTGCGCGGCCTCCCACACCTTGCCCAGCGCCGTGCGCATCTGGCGACGGAGCCGCTCCTGGATCTCGATCGCGTCCCAGGAGAACTTCTGCTGGTCCTGCACCCACTCGAAGTAGGAGACGCAGACGCCGCCCGCGTTGGCGAGGATGTCGGGGACGAGCCGGATCCCGCGCTCGGCGAGGATGGCGTCGGCCTCGGGCGTCGTCGGGCCGTTGGCGGCCTCCACGACGAGCTTGCAGTCCAGGCGCGGGGCGTTGTCGGCGGTGATCTGGCGCTCGAGCGCGGCGGGGACGAGGATGTCGCAGGGCACCTCGAGGACCTCGGAGCGCCCGATCGCCCGCCCGCCCGGGAACCCCTCGAGACCGCCGCGCGCGCGCACGAAGTTGACCGCCGCGTCGACGTCGATGCCCTCCGGGTTGGCGATGCCGCCCGTGGCGTCGGAGATCCCGACCACCTTGGCGCCGATCGCGTGCAGCTCGGCGGCGACGACCTCTCCCACATTGCCGAAGCCCTGCACCACGATCCGCTGGTCGCGCAGCTTCCAGCCCAGCCGCTCCATCATCCCCTCGACGACGTAGACCACGCCGAGGCCCGTCGCCGGGCGGCGCTCCGTGGTCCCGCCGAGCACGGGCGGCTTGCCCGTGACGATCTCCGGGACGGAATGGCCGACCGCCTGGGAGTAGGTGTCGTAGAACCAGGCCATCTCGCGCTCGCCGGTGCCCATGTCGGGCGCCGGGATGTCGCGGTCGGGGCCGATGACCGGGATGAGCTCGGAGGCATAGCGGCGGGTGATCCGCTCGAGCTCGGCGTCGGAGAGGGCGCGGGGGTCGCAGCGCACGCCGCCCTTCGCGCCGCCGTAGGGGAGGCCGAGCAGCGCGCACTTCCACGTCATCCACATGGCGAGCGCCGCGCACTCGCCGAGCGAGACGCCCAGCGCGTAGCGGAAGCCGCCCTTGGTGGGGCCCATGGTCAGCGTGTGCTGGACGCGGTAGCCCGTGAAGTTCTCGACGCGGCCGTCGTCCATCCGGACGGGGAAGTTGACGGTGAGCGAGCGGCGCGGCTCGAGCAGCCGGGTGCGCAGCTCGGCGGGCAGCTCGAGCACGTCGGCGCAGCGCGCGAACTGCTCGCCGGCGATCCGGTAGAGCTCCGACCGCCACTCCTCCCCGGGCTCCACGAAGCGCCCGTCGTGCTCGGCGAGCTCCGCCCATCCTCCGTTGCGCCGGGTCTCCACCGTGCTCATGCTTGCGTCGTCTCCTCCACGTCGACCGCCGAGAGTCTGCCACGTACCGGCGGGACGGTCCGGCGCGCCGGGGAGCGCGGGCCAGTACCCCGCCGCCGATCGGCCGAAACGGAGGAAGGGCCGCTGGCGGACGCCCGGCGAGGTTCTCCGTCCGCCCGCACACTCCGGCCAGCGTGGCCGGCGATCCGAACGCCGCTCCGCCGGGATTGCACCTGCATCCGCACACGACTCCTCGAGAGGGAGGCCGCATGAACCGCACCCGTACCGTCCTGATGGCCAGCGCCGTGATCGCGCTCGGGTCGTCCTCGTTCGCCGTCGCGCAGAACACCGGCAAGGCGGTGATCCAGGGCGAGCGCAACGGCACCACCAACTCCGAGACGGAGATCGTCTCGGACATCGCCGCCACCACGGGCAAGAAGGGCGGCTACTCCACGCGCCAGTCCAACAAGTCCTCCACGGGCGGAGGCGCCATCTACGGCTGCCGCTCCACGTCGGCGGCCGGCACCGCGCCGTGCGTCCGCGCCAACAACCTCAGCTCGGGCCGCGCGTTCGAGTTCAACGCGACGGCCGGGCCGAGCGCCGGCACGATCACCGTCGGCGCCGGCGGGGACTCGGCGAAGCCGTTCACCACCAACGCCACCGGCGTCGCGGACGGCCTCAACGCCGACCGCGTCGACGGCGCCAGCGCCTCCCAGCTCCGGACGCGCTGGCTGCTGGTCAACGCCGCCGGCGAGATCGAGCGCCAGTCGGGCGGCTTCCGCATCGTCGCGGCGTACCCGGCCAACCCGAACGCCGCCAACGGCAACGTCTACATCGACGCCGGAGAGGACCTCACCGACAACGGGATCACCGCCACCATCGCGCTGCAGAACACCGACAACCAGCGCGGCGGCACCATGAACGGCACCAACGGCGAGGACGGCAACCCCGATGCGGGCGACAACCTCGAGTTCAGCGGCGAGATCTCGGCCACGCAGTGCCAGCTCCCGGGCATCGTCGCCTGCGCCCCCGAGGGCGCGCGCAACCCGAACTCGTTCGTGGTCAGCCCGCGGCTGAGCAACGGCGAGCGCACCACGAACGACACGCGCAAGCGCTTCTACGTGATGATCACGGAGTAGCGCCGGCGCAGGCCGGTCGCGCGGAAGAGCCCGCCGGCCGAGCTCCCGGAGCCCCGCCTCGCCGCTCCCCCCG
>JALYMV010000190.1 GCA_030773575.1 Actinomycetota bacterium | reverse complement strand
GGGCGGAGCCGGGCGCCCCGGGAGCCGCGGGCGCAGAACCGCGAGCGCGGGCCGCGGGGTGCCGTCGTTGCGCAGCAGGCCGGTGTCGAAGGTCTCCGACGGCCCGCCCTGGCGCCAGCCGTAGTGGTAGAGGCGGGTGATTCGCGTCGGGTGCGCGTCGACGATCGAGAGCAGGAAGGCGGTCGCGCGCGCCGCGCGCTCCTCGTCGTAGGGGAACCGGGTGACGCCGTAGCGGTCCGTGTACTTCACGAGCCCGGCGGTCTCGGTGAGCCAGACCTCGCCCGGCATCGCGGCGAGGGACTTCTCCGTCCCCGTGGTGCGGAAGTAGTTGACGTCGACGTAGTTGTGCAGCCCCCACAGGCGCGGCGCAACGGGCGTGTTCTTGAGGAAGGTCGTCAGCCATGCGAGCTGGCTGCCGTTGTCGATGACGTCGGCGCCGAGCACCGTGCACGACGGGCAGCGCTCCTTGATGAGCTTGTAGTAGCCGGCCGCCCGAGCCGGATTGCCGACGGTCGGCTGCCCCGGGTCGTTGACCTCGTTCCAGGGCGTGAACGTCGTGACCCACGGATAGCGCGCGCGGAAGGCGTCGAAGGCCGCGCCGTACTGGGCGAGGCTCGGCAGGACGCAGGGCGCCGAGGGACAGCGGCTGCCCGTGCTGCGGTTGAACGCGATCATCGGCTCGACCCCCGCGTCGCGCGCCGCGGTGAGCCACGCGTCGAGGAGGCCTGGGTTGGTGCTGAGCGCGTCCCAGGGGGAGTTCAGCCGCGCGATCGCCATGCCGGTGGCGTGGAACTGCGGGTCGCGGAAGGTGGCGGCGTGCTGGTCGGCGATGCCGTAGGTGACCGCCGCGGGCGCCGCCGCCGGAGCGGCGGCGAGGCCCAGGGCGCACAGGCTCACCGCGAGCGCCGCCAGGCGCCCCCGCTCACGGCGGATCCGCACCGGACGTCCTCAGCCGCCCGAGCCGGGGGCCGGCTCGTCCTCGTCCTCGTCCTCGTCCTCGTCCTCGGCGTCCTCGGCGTCCTCGCCGCCCTGCGCCTTGGCCTTGCCCGAGACGCACTTGCCGAAGGCGTTCCTGCGGTTGCGGTTCGTGCCGTAGAACTCCTCGAAGGACTTGCCGCCGTGGGCCGCGGCGAAGTTCGGGTCCTCGCGCTCGGCGCGGCACTGCTGCGCCGGGTTGAGTGCCGGCCCGGGCGCCGGGATGTCCGTGCCGGGGTCCGCGATGTCCGTGCCCGGGTCGGTGATCACGGTGCCGGGATCGGCGATGTCGGTGACGGGATCGGGATCCGGTCCGGGCGTCGCGGCGACGCGCGTGGCGGCGGGGGCGACCGCGCCCTTCTTGACCTTCTTCGCGCGGCGGGTCTTCGCGGCGCACGACTTCCTGGACGCGCCGCCCTTGCTCTTGGCCTGCCCCTTGGCGGAGGCGCAGCGCTTCTTGTCGGGCGCCGCGGAGGCGGCGGTCGGGGCGGAGAGGACGAGGGCGAGGGCGCACACGGCGACGGCGGCGCGGGTCAGCAGCGAGATCATGCTCTGGCCATCGGCACGCGCGGCCGGGGCGTGAGGCGGGATGGTTGCGACCCGGACGAACGGCCAGGCGACGGGGCTCAGCCCGTTCGCAGGCGAACCGGCCGGGCGCTCAGCCTCCGCGCGCCCGGCTGGGCTGCACGCGCTTGGGCTCGCCCGGCTGCTTGGCGAAGTGCGGCGGCCACGGCGCGTCGCCCAGTCCGGACTCCTCGTCGCGGCGGGCGAGCTCCAGCAGGCCGTCGAGCGAGCCGGCGTGCGCGTCGATGTCGGCCGACGGGTCGCCGACGTCGCGCAGGCGCGCGGGCACGGTGTCGATCCGCAGGTCCTCCGGCTCGACGTCGGGGACCTCGTCCCACTCGAGCGGGCAGGAGACCCGGGCGTCGGGGACGGGGCGCACGGAGTACGCGCTCGCGACCGTGTGGTCCTTGGCGTTCTGGTTGTAGTCGACGAAGACGGACTCCACCGGGCGCTCCTCGCGCCACCACTTCGAGGTCGCCAGCTCGGGCACGCGCCGCTCGACCTCGCGCGCGAGTGCCAGGGCGGCGCGGCGCACCGTGACGAAGTCCCAGCGCGGCTCGATCCGGACCGGGATGTGGATCCCGCGCGAGCCGCTCGTCTTCGGGTAGCCGCGCAGCCCGTGCTCGGCGAGCACGTCGTGGGCGACCATCGCGACGCGGCGGACGGAATCCCACGGCGTCTGGGCCATCGGGTCGAGGTCGACGCGCAGCTCATCGGGATGGTCGAGGTCCGCGCGCCGGACGGGGTGGGGGTTCCAGTCGACATTGCCGAGGGAGACCGCCCACACCAGGTGCGCCGCGTCGCTGGGCACGAGCTCCTCGGCCTCGCGGCCGCTCGGAAACCTCAGCACGACGGTCTGCAGCCACTCGGGCCGCTTCTCCGGGACGCGCTTCTGGTAGATCGGCTTCGTCTCGATCCCGCCCGGGAAGCGCTTGAGCATCGTCGGGCGCTCGCGGAGGTGGTTGAGCAAGGCCTCCGCGCACTCCACGTGGTAGTCGGCGAGCTGGCCCTTGGTCACGCCGGACTGCGGGAAGTAGACCTTGTCCGGGCTCGAGAGCCGGACCTCGTGGCCGCAGAGCTCGTAGATCCTGGCATCTTTGGCGCTCGCCATGGCCGCCATCCTGCCCGAACGCCCGGTCCTAGTCGCCCCCGACTCCTTCAAGGGCACGTTCCGGGCCTCGGAGGTGGCGGCGGCGATCGGCCGCGGGCTCGAGCGCGCCGGGCTCATGCCGCCCGACCTCTGCCCGGTCGCCGACGGCGGCGAGGGGACCACCGACGCGCTGCTCCCCGCGCTGGGCGGGGAGACGGCCGCCGCGCGGGTGCACGACCCGCTCGGCCGCGAGCTCGAGGCCGGCTTTGCGCTGCTCGAGGGCGGCGGTGTGGCGCTGGTCGAGACGGCGGCGGCCTCGGGCCTCGGGCTGGTGGCGGAGAGCGAGCGCGACGCCGAGGCGGCCTCGACCTACGGGACAGGGGAGCTGATCTGCGCGGCGGTCGAGGCGGGCGCCGAGGTGGTCCTCGTCGCGGTCGGCGGCTCGGCGACCACGGACGGCGGCGCGGGCGCGCTGGAGGCGATCGAGGAACGCGGCGGGCTGCGCGGCGCGCGGCTCGTGGTCCTCTGCGACGTCCG
>JALYMV010000189.1 GCA_030773575.1 Actinomycetota bacterium | reverse complement strand
GGTCCCGATCGCGACGCGGGCCTCGGGCGCCGCGCCGAGCGCGGCTCGCACCGCCCCCAACTCGCCCAGCGGGTCGCCGGCCACCCAGACCCACAGAGACGACGCGCTCGCGACGACGCTGAACGGCCGCCGGGCGCCCGCCGCTCGAGCGAGGGCCTCGGCGACCTGCTCGAGGGCGCCCTGGTCCGGCAGCGGCGCATCGCTGAAGACCACCGCCGCGGTGTGGGTGCGGCCGAGCGCGTACCGCAGCCGCGCCTCGGCGCGCTCGGGGCGGATCGGCGCGCCCTCGAGGATGAGCGTCACCACCTCGAGGCGCTCGGCGTGCGTTCCCTCGGCGAGCCGCTGGCGCTCCTGCGCGATTTCGGCGGCGATCCCGGTCAGCGTCGCATCGACGAAGCCGAAGATCGACTGGGCGGTGACGTCGAGGAGCTCCGCGAGCTCCGCCGGGTCGGAGGTGAGCGTGAACGCCGCCGCCATCCACGCCCGCCAGGCGGCGTTCTGGCCGGTGCGGTAGGCGTCGAGCGAGCGCAGGTCGAGGCCGCGGCGGACGAGGTCGCGGGCGATCCCGAGCACCTCGGGACCCAGGTTCGGCGGCACGGGGGCGCCGGGGTCGTGGACGTTGGCCTCGGCCCAGTGGGTGAGGTTCGCGCGGTTGGTCCGCCGAATGGCGGCGACGAGCGCCGGGTCGGCCGTGACCGCCGGATCGGCGTTGTCGAGCGTGATCTGGTCGACCGCGTCGAAGACGTCGGCGGGCGACTCGAGCAGCGCCGCGGCCGCGGCGCGGATGAGCTCGGCGACCGCCGGCGACGGGCGATCCCACACGGTGGCCGGCGACACCGCCACACCGTACCGGTCTCTGGGCACTCTGCACAACCAACCGCCCGAACTCGGGGCAGCCTGACCAGGACGCCGGGGCGCCGAACGGGGATCCTGTGAACCGTGGACACACGCACCGCCATCGAGCACGTCGACGTCCTGATCGTCGGCGCCGGCCTGTCGGGGATCGGCGCGGCCTGGCACCTGCAGGACAAGCACCCCGGCCGTTCCTACGCGATCCTCGAGGCGCGGGAAGCCAGCGGCGGCACCTGGGACCTCTTCCGCTATCCCGGCATCCGCTCGGACTCCGACCTCTCGACCTTCGCCTACAGCTTCAAGCCGTGGACGAGCGAGCAGGCGATCGCCGACGGCCCCGAGATCCTGCGCTACCTGAGAGAGACCGCGCACGAGGCCGGCATCGACCGCCGCGTCCGCTACGGACACCGGGTCGTCGGCGCGGCGTGGTCCTCCGAGGAGGCCCGCTGGACGGTCGAGGCCGAGCGCACGGACACGGGCGAGACCGTGCGGCTGACCGCCAGCTGGCTCTTCTGCGCCTCGGGCTACTACCGCTACGACGAGGGCTACGCGCCGCGCTTCGCCGGCGTCGAGGACTTCGCCGGCCAGGTGGTGCATCCGCAGCACTGGCCCGAGGACCTCGACGTCGCGGGCAAGCGGATCGTCGTCATCGGCAGCGGCGCCACGGCGGTGACGCTCGTGCCGGCGCTCACCCGCCTCGGCGCCCGGGTGACCATGCTCCAGCGCTCGCCGAGCTATGTGCTCCCGCTGCCGTCGCGCGACCCGATCGCCAACGGGCTGCGCCGCTGGCTCGGTGAGGAGCGCGGCCACGCGCTGACCCGCCGCAAGAACATCTGGCGCCAGCGCACGATCTACGCCCTCTGCCAGCGCCACCCGCGCCTGGCGCGCAGGACGATCCGGCGGGTCACGGCGTGCTTCCTGCCGCACCACGTCGACGTCGACACGCACTTCAACCCGGCGTACGACCCGTGGGATCAGCGGCTGTGCGCCGACGCGGACGGCGGCCTCTTCCGCGCGCTGCACGAGGGCACGGCGGAGATCGTCACCGACGGCCTGGACACGTTCACCGAGCGTGGGCTGTGCCTGGCCTCGGGCCGCGAGCTCGACGCCGACGTCATCGTCACCGCCACGGGTCTCAACCTCCTCGTCTTCGGCGGGATCGAGCTCGAGGTCGACGGCGAGCCGGTCTCGATCCCGGACGCGCTCGCCTACAAGGGGTTCATGCTCAGCGGCGTCCCGAACTTCGCGTACGCCATCGGCTACACGAACTCGTCCTGGACGCTGAAGATCGACCTCGTGTGCGAGCACCTGTGCCGGCTGCTCTCCCACATGGACGCGCGCGGACTCGCCCGGGTGATGCCGGTGGCCGGTGAGGACGCCGCCGAGACGCGGCCGCTGCTCGACTTCTCCGCCGGCTACGTGCAGCGGTCGCTGCACCTGCTGCCCAAGCAGGGCACGCTCGCGCCGTGGCAGGTGGTCATGGACTACGCGGTCGACGTCGAGGCGCTGCGCCGCGCGCCGGTCGACGACCCGGCGCTGCGCTTCTCGGCGCGCGGAGCAGCCACCGCGAACCGGGAGCCCGGCCCGCTGGCGATCGACGCTCTCGTGCGCGCGGTGCCGTCGCTGTACCTGCGGGTGCTGGCGCGCGTCGCTCGGCGCATGGCGTAGGCGGTCGCCCCACCCCGGTGCTACCTTTGCGCAGGGTCCACCGCCCCTCAGCGGGCGATGGATCGCTCGAGTCATGCGGGACGGGAGCGCCTGGGAGGCGGGCCCGGACCTCCGAGCTCTGTTCGACGGCAGGGGGTCGTCCGGTTGGCCATCAGGACACGCTCGATCGCTCCGGCGTTCGGCGTCCACATGGAGTCGCGCGGGACCGTCGCCGCGGTCACCGTCGCGGGCGAGATCGACGCCGCCACGGCGCCGCGGGTGCAGGACGCGCTCGAGGACGCGCTCCGCGCCGCGTCGGAGATGGTCGTGATCGACCTGACCGAGACGTCGTTCGTCGACTCGAACGGCGTCGACGCGATCCTCCGCTTCGACCGGCGGGCGACCGCCGGCGGGCTCGGCGTCGTGATCGTCGGCGCGCAGCCACAGGTCCGCCGCGTCTTCGACCTCTGCGGTCTCGGGTTCGAGCTGGCCTTCGCCTAGGCCACCCGCACCGCCTCCTCGCCCAGCACGACCACGTCCCCGCGGCGCAGCTGGCGCCCGCGGCGGCTCTCCGCCTCGCCGTTGACCGTCACGGCGCCCGCCTCGAGCATCGCCCGCGCGTCGCCGCCGGAGGCCACGAGGCCCGCGAGCTTGAGGAGCTGGCCGAGGCGGATCGCGTCGTCCCGGATCGCCACGTCGCGCGGCTCGCCCGGCGGAAGGTCGCTCGGCGGCGGTGGCGAATCGTCCATGCGGTCCGGCATCCTATGCGGGGCGCCGCCCCGCCCTGCCCACCGATCTTCAAGGACCCCCATGGCCACCACCGCCCACACCGCCGGCGACCGCTCGCCCGGCACCCGCTCGACCGGCCGCACGGTTCGGATGGCGATCATGGGGCTGCTGCTGGCGGCGATCCTCGTGCAGTTCTACCTCGCCGGCCGGGGGACGTTCCGTGCGGGATCCTTCGAGCCGCACGAGATCCTCGGCAGCGTCATCCACGGCGTGACGCTCATCGCCCTCATCGTCACGCTCGTCTTCACGGATCTGCGCAACCGGACGGACATCGCGCTCGCCGTCGCCCTGTTCGTCCTCGCCTCGCTGCAGTTCATGCTCGCGAGCTACGAGACGCCCGAGCTCGCGGCCTTCCACCCGGTCAACGGGCTGCTGATCATGGGCGCCGTCTCGGGGATGCTCGCCCGCGACCGGCGCGGCGGCTAGCGACCCCGCGGCGCGCAGGTCCGGTAGGCGCGGGTCTCGAGCACCCGCCGGCCGCGCGACGTCACGAGCTCGACGCGCACGAGGAAGCGCCCGGCGGGCAGGCCGCGGAGGTCGACGGGCGCGCGCAGGCGCCGCCCGCCGCGCACCACCTTCACCCGGCGGCCGTTGACGAAGACGCTTGCGCGCTTCACGCGGCCCGCGCGCCGCGGGACGCGCAGACGGATGGAGAAGTTGCGGCGGCTCGCGCACCGCCGCGCCTCGACCACGCGCCGGTAGACCGGGATGTCGGCCAGCGGGGCCGGCGCGATGACGGTGGTGCCGCCCACGCCGACGTCCCCCGTGGGCACGAGCGAGCCGTCCTCGCCGACGGTCACCCGCTCCCACCGCGCGCCGGCCGGCAGGTAGACGCGACGGGAACGCGCGCCGCGCTCGAGCACCGGCGCCACCAGCAGGTCGCGGCCGAGCAGCCACTCGTCCTCCACCGACCGCGCCGCCTTCGACCCGTCCTCGAGCACGAGCGGGCGCACCGGCCCGACCGTCCCCTCCCGCGACGCCCGCCGCGACTCACGATCGACGAGGTCGATCAGCTTGACCTTGGCGCGGGCGTAACGGCGATAGGCGTCGATCGTCGCGTCGCCCGCCTCCCACGGATAGAGCGACTTCTTGTCCGTCGAGTTGTGGATCCGCGAGACCGGCGTGAAGGCGGCGAGCTGGGACCAGCGGGTGAGGAGCTCGGGCGAGGTCCGCGGGGCGACGAAGTCGAAGTAGCCGCCGACGTCGGTGGTGAAGGTGTTGGCGCCCGTGAGCGCGAGGTTGAGCATCGCCGGGACGACCGAGGGCAGCCCGGACGCCTTGGCCCAGTCCGTCGTCTCGTCGCCCGGGAAGACGCCGGAGGTCGCGCGGGTCGCCCCGTCGTAGCCCGCGCGCACGTAGAACCACGGCTCGAAGCCGGGATGCTCGGCGGCGTAGGCGTCGACCGCCGCGCGCGCCGCGCGGTGGTAGAGGACGGGGTAGCGGTTGTGGGCGAGCTCGGGAGGCGAGCCGTCGGCGAACCGCATCCCCTCCGTGACGAACTCGCCGAAGTCGTGCATGAAGGCCTCGAAGCCGAGCGCGTTGGAGCGGTCGAGCTGGGTCTTCCACCAGCGCGCCGCCTCGGGGTTGGTGAAGTCGATCGCGTTGACGACGGTGTTGCGGCTGGTGAGGATCGGGAACGGCTCGCCGCGCGCGTCGCGTATGAAGTAGCCCTTGGCGGCCGCCTCGGCGTGCGCGGGCGCGACGCGCGACGTGAACGGGTTCCAGTAGGCCGAGAGCCGGTAGCCCTTCGCCCGCAGGCCGGCGAAGAACGCCTTGCCGTCGGGAACGGCGTGCCAGCCCTCGACCCCGAGGACGCCGATCGGGATCCCGAGCTCGCGGCTGCGCCGGTCGATCTCCTCGAGCTCGCGCTTGACCCGCTCGCCGCCCGTGAAGCTCGTGCCGTTGGGCGCCGCCTCGCCCTCGCCCTCGTTGATGACGTCGATCCAGGGCTCGTAGACGTAGCGGGGCGGCGCGGGCGCCCGGCCGGTGTCGGCGGTGTAGGCGGCCGACGCCCGCTCGAGGCCGCCGCCCGCGAGGTGGAGGGTCAGGCCGGGCGTGGCGACGCCCCAGCGCACGGCGTCCGAGCGCGAGGCGGCGAGGTCGAGCCGCTGGAGCGCGCTGCCGCCCACCCACGCCGCCCAGCCGCGCGAGCCGAGCAGCGAGGACTGCACGAAGTAGGCGGCCTGCGGGCCGTTGGGGAAGGTGTAGTCGGGGCCGGTGACCGGCTCGGCGCGCTCGTCGCCGGCGTTCTGCTGCTCAACCCAGACGTTGCGCAGCATCCCGCGCTGGTCGAAGGCGTCCTTGCGGGCGCCGAGGCCGTAGAGGCCCTCGTCGCGCGGGGAGGCGAGCGTGAAGAGCGAGGAGACGGCGGGGACGCCGGCCGGCGGGCGCAGGTCGAGGCGCACGCCGCCGCCGGGCAGACGGTCGACGGCCAGCGTGGCGGGCGTGCCGCCGGGCGCGTCCGTGGTGAGCTCGAGGCGCGCGCCGCCCTCCGGGGTGCGGGTCGCCGAGCGCACGCCGGTGACCGAGATGAGGCCACCCGCCTCCGCGCCGAAGAGCCGGTTGCCCGCGAAGACGCCCAGCGGCATGGTGCTGCCGACCCGTGCTCCGGTCACCCAGCCCAGCGCGGGGAAGCCGCCCGCCGGGC
>JALYMV010000188.1 GCA_030773575.1 Actinomycetota bacterium | reverse complement strand
GGGTGACGGTGCAGGAGCGGGCGCCCCGCGCCGTGCGCCGCGACGTCGTGCGCGAGGCGACGCTCACCGGCCGTTGACGGGACCCGGCCGCGGCAGGCGGTAGCTTTGCGCGGACCTTGCGCCGCACGAAGATCGTCGCCACGATCGGCCCGGCCTCCCGCGATCCCGAGGTCCTCGTCCGGATGGTCGCGGCGGGGATGGACGTCGCCCGGCTGAACTTCTCCCACGGCAACGCCGAGGAGCACGCCGAGACCGCCCTCCGGGTGCGCGAGGCGTCGAACCGGGCAGGGCGCCCGGTGGCGATCCTGCAGGACCTGCCGGGGCCGAAGCTGCGGATCGGGCCGCTGCGCGACAAGGTCGTCGAGCTCGAGCCGGGCGACACGGTGACCTTCGTCTGCGGCGAGGACTTCCCGGGCGACGGGCGGCGGATGTCCATGAGCTGGGAGGGGCTGCCCGACTCGGTCGACAAGGGGGAGGTCCTCTACCTCGCCGACGGCACGGTCCGCCTGCGGGTCGACACGACCCGCGACGGGGAGGTCGACGCGCTCGTGGAGGTGGGCGGCCCCGTCGCCTCGCGGCAGGGGCTCAACATCCCGGGCGAGGCCGCCTCGCTCCCTTCCGTGCCCGAGGAGGATCTCGGCCACCTCGAGACCGGCGAGAGGATCGGCGTCGACATCGTCGCGCTCTCCTTCGTGCGCAAGGCCGAGGAGGTCGAGGACGTCCGCCGGCACACGCGGCTGCCGCTGGTCGCCAAGATCGAGAAGCCCCAGGCCGTGGCGCGGGCGGAGGAGATCGTCCGCGCGGCCGACTGCGTGATGGTCGCGCGCGGCGACCTCGGGATCGAGCTGCGCATCGAGGAGGTCCCGATCGTGCAGAAGCAGGTGCTCGCGCTGGCCGGCGCGCTCGCCCGCCCGTCGATCACCGCGACGCAGATGCTCGACTCGATGGTCACCTCCTCACGCCCGACGCGCGCCGAGGTGGCGGACGTCGCCAACGCGATCCTCGACGGCACCGACGCGGTGATGCTCTCCCAGGAGAGCGCCGTGGGCGCCTATCCCGTCGGCGCGGTCGAGATGCTCCACGCGATCGCCGAGCGCACGGAGCAGGCGGCGCCGTATCAGATCTGGAACGAGCGGCGGGTCCGCCGCGACCGCCGCGACCCCGCCTACACGGTCGCCTACTCGGCCTGCCGCGCCGCCCACGAGCTCGGGCTCGCCGCGCTCGTCTGCCCGACGCTGTCGGGGCGCTCCGCGCGGTTGATCTCCGCCCACCGCCCGACCGTCCCGATCTACGCCCTCTCCCCGGGCCGCGAGACCGTGCGCCGCTGCGGGCTCATGTGGGGCGTCCAGGCCGCCGCGCTGCCGCGGGTCGAGATCACCGAGGCGCTCATCAAGGCCTCCATGGAACGCGTCGTCGAGCTCGGCTGGTGCAAGCGCGGCGACCGCGTCGGCGTGACCGCCGGGCTGCCGAGCGGCAAGCCGGGGACCACGTCGATGCTGCAGATCCAGGAGGTGTAGGAGTCTGTTGGGAAATCGGGCCCGGCCGGGGTGGTCCGGGACCAAGCGGGGCGGTGACGCCGCGCTTTTCGCGTGGCTCAGCCACGTGGAATGCGTGGCGGTGCCGCATCCGCGCAGTGTCCTGGGCCGCATCCGGACGCTGCCCGATTTTTCGACAGGCTCCTGGGGCTACCCCCCGGCGCGCCTGACGTCCCGCCGCACGAGCACGAGCCCGAGAAGGCCCATCGCCACCAGCAGCGAGACGGCGACGATCGACTGCGTGTTGCCGAGGTCGCCGAGCGAGCCGCCGAGGGCGGTGTAGGCGTAGGCGCGCGGGGAGATCCCGACGAGGGTCGCCGCGGCGTAGGGAAGCCAGCCGATCGAGGTCAGGCCGCAGAGGTAGTTGGCGAGGTCGCGCGGGACGCCGGGGAAGATGCGCAGGTAGAGGACCGCGACGAAGCCCCGGCGGCTGACCGCGTCGATGAGCCGGCGCAGCCGCTCGCCGGCGAGGGCGGCCACCGGCGCCGCGCCGAAGCGGCGGGCGATCGCGAAGGCGGCGAG
>JALYMV010000187.1 GCA_030773575.1 Actinomycetota bacterium | reverse complement strand
TACTAGAAGCCGGCCTGCTGGTTGCGCAGCCGCTCGACGGTCTCGCCGCCGAAGCCCGCCTCCGCCGCCCCGTCGACGGGCTCTCCCGCCCCGGGCTCCTGCACCGAGTCCAGGCCGGTCGGGTCCTTCTCGGAGACGATCACCTGGCCGCCGCCGGCGCGGACGTAGGCATGGCCGGCGGACTCGGCCTCGGCGCGCGTCGCGAACTCGGAGATCGGATCGCAGTCGGGTGCCTCGCAGAGTGACCAGCGGTCGCCGTGAGGGCGGACGTAGACGTCGGGCATGGCTCATGCGTACCCGATCGCCACGCGACCTGCACGTCAAGAGCGGGCGCTACAGCAGCCGGCGCAGCCGGGCCGCCTCGAGCACGCGCTCGATCGCGATGTCGTAGCCCGCGGCGCGCAGCGAGCCGCCGTCGCGCTCGGCGCGCTGCACCGCCGCGCGCAGGCCGGCCGCGAGCGTCTCGCGCAGCCGCTCGTCGACGGTCGCCTCGCTCCAGCGCTCGCGCCGCCGGTTCTGCAGCCACTCGAAGTAGGAGACGACCACGCCGCCCGTGTTGGCCAGGAGGTCGGGGACCACGAGCGAGCCCGTGTCGCGCAGCGCGCGCTCGGCCTCTGGGGTGAGGGGGCCGTTGGCGCCCTCGACCACCATCCGGGCCGAGAGCCGCCCGGCGCCGTCGACGTCGAGCATCCCCGCCCGCGCGGCGGGGACGAAGACCTCGCAGTCGACGTCGAGGATCGCGTCCGGGCCGGCGCGCTCGCCGCCGCCGAAGCCCTCGATCGCCCCCGCGTCCTCGAGATGCTCGGCCAGCGCGCCGGGGTCGAGGCCGTCCTCGTTGATGGCGGTGCCGTCGGACTTCGACATGGCGACGACCCGGCAACCGAGCTCGGTGAACAGCTTTGCCGCCCACATGCCGACGTTGCCGGTCCCCTGGATCGCGACCCGCGTCTCCCCCGGCTCGAGCCCGGCCCGCTCGCGCAGCAGCTCGTAGGCGATCACCACGCCGCGGCCCGTCGCCGCGTCGCGGCCGGGCGAGCCGCCGAGCGGGATCGACTTGCCGGTGACGACGCCCGGCTCGTAGGGACGCGCGCCCGAGCCGGCGAGCTCGTCGGCGATCCACGCCATCGTCTGCTCGCCGACGTTCATGTCGGGCGCCATCACGTCGACGTCGGCGCCGAGGTTGGGCGCCAGCGCCCGGGCGAGCGCGCGGGCCAGGCGCTCGAGCTCGGCCGGCGAGAGCTCCTTGGCCGGGCAGGCGACGCCGCCCTTGCCGCCGCCCAGCGGGAGGTCCGCCGCCGCGCACTTGAGCGTCATGAGCTGCGCGAGCGCGCGGGTCTCGGGGAGCGAGACCTCGTCGTCGAAGCGCAGGCCGCCCTTGTAGGGGCCGAGCACGTTGGAGTGCTGGACGCGGTAGCCGTCGAAGACCCGCAGTACGCCGTCGTCGCCGAGGACCGGGACCTTGACGTGGAGCTCGCGGTCGGCGGCGAACAGCCAGTCGCGGACGCCGCCGGAGAGCTCGAGGCGCTCGGCCGCGTCGTAGAGGAAGTCGCGCACGCTGCGCGCGAGAACGGGCTCCGCGGGGATGGTCTCGCTCACCCGGGCAGCGCTACCCGGGGCCGCTGCGCGCTACGCCGCGTCGGCGAGCTTCCGGCGCGGCGGCAGCGAGATGACGACGTCACCGCGCGGCTCGACCCAGTCGGGCCAGCCGATGATCGCGAGCGCACAGCCGCAGTCGCACGCCATGGCCTCGAGCTCGGCGATGGTCTCCGCCTCGAGGAGGCGCTCCTCCGCGCAGTCGGTGTCGGAGCAGATGAGGCGGGCGACGAACATGGGGCGCATCGTGGCGCGGCGCCCGGACGGAATGAAACGACGCTTGCGAGCGCCGTGCCGCATGGCCGCGTTCGTCGTGCTCGCGTCCACCCACGGGCGCGCGCACGTCACTCCGTCGCCGGCGGCTCGCCCTCGGTCGGGATGCCCGGCTGGGCGGCGGGGTCGACGTCGTCCCCGGGATCGGTCCCCATCGGCGTCCCCTCGATCTCAGGGTCGGCGGCGCCGGCCGGCGGCCGCTCGCTGGGGATGTCGGGATCCTCGACGTGGAGGTTGGGCGTCTCTTCGCTCTCGGTCATGCCCGCGCGCCTACCCGCCGATCGTCGCGGGCGCACCCCACCCATGCAGCACCGGGGGGATCTCGACGGTCCCGTCCTCGCGCTGGCCGTTCTCGAGCAGCGCGATGATCGTGCGGCCCACCGCCACCGCGGTGCCGTTGAGCGTGAACACGTGCCGCGGCGCCCCGCCGCCCGCCGGGCGGAACCGCACGTCGAGCCGCCGCGCCTGGAAGTCGGTGGTGTTGGAGGTCGAGGTCAGCTCGCGGTAGCGGCCCTGGCCCGGCAGCCACGCCTCGCAGTCGTACTTCTTGGCGGCCGAGGCGCCGAGGTCGTCGACCGCGATGTTGACCACGCGGTACGGGATCTCGAGGGCGCTGAGGATCTCCTCCTCGATCGCCAGCAGCCGCTCGTGCTCCTCGGCGCCCGCCTCCGGCTCGACGAACGCGAACATCTCGACCTTGTCGAATTGGTGGACGCGGAAGATGCCGCGTGAGTCGCGCCCCGCGGCACCCGCCTCGCGGCGGAAGCACGGCGAGAAGCCCGCGTAGCGCAGCGGCAGCGAACCGCCGTCGAGGATCTCCCCCGCGTGCAGGGAGGCCAGCGCGACCTCGCTCGTCCCCGCCAGGTAGAGCGGGTCGTCGGCCAGGCGGTAGATCTGCTGCTCGGTGTCGGGGAGGAAGCCCGTCCCGTAGAGCGCCTCCTCGCGGACCAGTACCGGCGGCACGACGGGCTCGAAGCCGTGGCCGCGCAGCACCTCGAGCGTCCAGCGCACGAGCGCGAGCTCGAGCATCACGAGGTCGCCCTTGAGGAACGCGAACCGCGCGCCGGCCACCTTGGCGCCCGCCTCCATGTCGATGCCGTCGCCGGCGAGCTCGAGGTGGTCGCGGCCTTCTCGGCCGGCGTCGCCCACCTCGCGCTGGACGTCGTCGGCGTCGGCGGCGCTCGGGTCGGGCGGATTGGGGAGCGAGGAGAGGGAGGACTGGAGCTCGGCCTCGACCGCCGTGAGCTCCTCGCCGAGCGCCTTCGCCCGCCGGGAGACCTCCTGCATCTCGGCGATCGCCGCGCCCGCGTCCTCCCCCGCCTTCCTGGCCGCGGCGATCGCGCCCGACGCCTCGTTCTGGCGCGCGCGCAGCGCCTCGACCTCCGGCAGCAGCTCGCGCCGCCGCGCGTCGAGCTCGAGCAGCCCGTCGAGGCGCGCGTCGGAGC
>JALYMV010000186.1 GCA_030773575.1 Actinomycetota bacterium | reverse complement strand
GTGCACCGCGGCGTGCACCCCGCGGATCTCGCTGCTCGCCGACCGGCGCACCGCGCGGCGATACGACCTCGGAGCGCGTACGGTCGGCCGGGGCGGCGCAAACCGCGCCTTCAGCGGGCGCCGGACGCTGCTTGTGCGGTTCACCCGCGAGGCGCGGCGCAAGCTGCGCTCCGCGCGACGGATCCGACTGACGCTCGTCGGCGTGGCGACGGACGCGCGAGGTCGCCGCGTCACCGCTCGGCGGACGGTCGTGCTGCGGACGGCCGCAAGCGGGTGACGGGACTCGAACCCGTACTAAAGCCTTGGAAGGGCTTTGTGCAGCCGTTACACCACACCCGCATGACGGCCTGGAAGGCTACCGCTCGGCGGAGGCGGTCCCGGGCTCGCCAACCGGACGGGCGCGCGGGCGGCGCTGCTCGGTCGGGACGGTCGCACCCGGCTCGGCGATCTCGCCCGTCGGCCACAGGCCGAACCAGTTGTCGCGCGCGCCGTCGACCGTGAGGATGGCCCCGGAGAGCTCGCGGCCGAGCTCCGACGCGGCGAGCGCGACCGTCCAGGCGTGCTCCTCCATCCGCCCCAGCCGCTGCAGCGGGACGGTCCGCGCGGCTCCCTTCCACACCACCTCGGGGTACTTGCGCAGCGACTCGGTGTCGTAGTGGCCCGCCGCGACCGCGATCACGGCGATGCCGTCGCCCCGCAGCTCGGCCGCCTGCGCGCGCGTGTAGCCCTCGACCGCGGCGCGCGCCGCGCTCGAATGGGTCATGCCCGCGAGGCCGTGGTGCGGGGAGAGCGTGACGTTGACGACCGTCCCCCCGCCGGCCGGGCGCATGGCGCGCTCGACCGCGGTCCGCGTCATGAGCTCGGTCCCGCCAACGTTGAGCCGGGTCACCGCCCGCCACCCCTTGGGCTCGATCGCCTCGGCGGGGACGAAGTACTGCCCGCCCGCGTTGTTGACCAGGACGTCCAGGCGGCCGAAGCGCTCGAGCGCGACGTCGATCATCCGCTCCGCGTCGGCCGGCTCGCGGACGTCCCCGGCGACGTGGACGGCGCCGTGCCCGATCCGCTCCACCGCCGCCGCCAGCACCTCCTCGCGGCGCCCGCTGATCACGACCTGCGCGCCACAGCCGGCGAGCTCGGAGGCGGTCGCCAGCCCGAGGTTCGTGCCGCCGCCCGTGACGAGGGCCACACGGCCGTCGAGGAGACCGGGCGCGAAGATCTCGGAGGCGACGGACGGCACGAGGGAGCGGGGGAACGAGGAATCGAACCTCGATCTTCGGTTTTGGAGACCGACGTCGTAAACCGTTGGACCATTCCCCCGGGAGGCCGGGAAGTCTATCCGCACCGGCCCGGAGAATGACTCGGTGACGAGCTGGCATCCCCCCGATCCGAGGTCGTATAGCTACCTCCTCGGCCTCTACCTCGGCGACGGCTGCCTCGGCCGCCAGGCGCGCACGTGGCAGCTGCACATCTACTGCGACGGGGCCTACCCCGAGCTGCTCGACGAGGCCTGGGCGGCGATGCAGCTCACGCTCCTCCCCAGGCAGGTCCGCCGGTATCCGGCTCGGCACAGCCGCTGTGTCCGTCTCTCGGCCTCGAGCCCGCGCTGGCCGCAGGCCTTTCCGCAGCACGGCCGGGGCCGCAAGCACCCTATCCGCGGTACTTCTTCTCGAACCTCTCCGAGGACATCCGCGCCCTCTTCTGCGAGTACTGCGACCGACTGGGTATCCGCTGGACGCAGTCGAACCCTCGCAACATCTCGATCTCACACCGCGACAGCGTCGCCAAGCTCGACACCTTCATCGGACCTAAGTGCTGACCGTCGCCCGCGAAGCCGTCCTCGCCGCCGCCGCGGTCGTCCCCCACACGGACTTCGACGGGCTGGCAGCAGGGGCCATCGCGCTGCGCGCCCGCGGCGAGGGCGCCGAGCGCGCGGTGCTGCTCGGCCGCGACGAGAGCCCCTGGCGGACGCCCGAACGGCTCCCCGGCGGGCCGGTGGCGCTGCTCGACTGGGGCGTCCGGCCGTTCGGGCGGCCGGGTGTGATGGTCGACCACCCCCGTTGCCACGGCGCTCGCGCTGCTCGTCGAGCACGACGACCCGAAGGCGATCCCCGCCGACCCGCGGATCGCCGAGCTCGAGGCGGCCCGCTCCGAGTGGCGGGCCGGGTTCGACGCGGTCGTCCGCACGGCGCCGCGGGTCGGAGAGGACGCCGCCGTGCTCCGCTTCCGCTCGCCCTACCAGGTGCATCCGCTCGTCGCGACGACCTGGGCCCGGCGGTTCGCGCCCCGGATGGTCCTCGCCGCCAACGACGACTACCTGCCGGGCCGGGTCAACTTCGCCGTCCGCGGCGGGGGCCGCGGGCAAGACCTCCGGGCCCGGCTGCGCGCCGCGCTCCCCGACGCGACCGGGGAGCTCGGCAACGGCCACGCGCGGGCGACGCGGCTCGCTGAACCCCGAGGAGTTCGACGCCTCGTCGCCGCGCTCGGCGTCCCTGCCTAGGACCGGCCGGCTCCGGTCAGCGCCGGACCCTCACGGTCAGGACCTTCGTCCCGTCGGAGCGCCGGTCGTCGTCGCCCTGCCACTGGGCGACGAACTGCGTGCTGCGCCGCAGCCGGCGGGTGACGGAGAACGTCCCGTTGGACGCCACCCGCAGCGGGATCTCCTCCCAGCTCGTCCGCCCGGCGGACCGCGCGAAGATCGTCGCCGTCTCACCCCCCTCGGCCGGCGCGAGCCTGCCGCGGATCGTCACCGGCCGCTCGCGCCGCACCGCGCGCGAGCTCGCCGAGAGGGTCAGGACGGAGTCGGCCCCGGCGTCGCCCCCCGACCGCGTGGCGAAGAGGCGGGCGAGCGGCCGCTGGTCGGACTCGCCGGTCCCGCCCGCCAGCGCGATCGCGCCGGTCGCCGACGTCGCCACCAGGAACGGCTCGCCGTAGACGCCGCCCGTCAGCGGCTGCTGGGAGATCAGCTGTGGCCGCCAGCTCGCGCCGCCGTCGTCCGTGCGCAGGACGTAGCCGCCGGCCGCCGCGGAGCCGAAGCGCTCGAGGAGCGCCCAGCCCGACTGCGCGTCGGCGAAGGCGAGCCCGACCGGGTCGGTCCCGCCGACGCCCGGCAGCTCGCGCCAGGTGCGACCGGCGTTGGCCGTCTTGAACGCCCGCCCGTCCGTGTCGATCGCGTAGCCCGAGCGGGCGGTGATGAAGTCGACCGACCGCATGGGGCGCTTGCTCGGCCGCTTGATCGCCTTCCACGACTGACCGCCGTTGCTCGAGATCATCACGGCGCGCGGCCCGTAGGCCACGAGCGCCGAGCCGGCGCGATCGGCCGCGGCGAGCACTGCGCGCGAGACCGCACGGCCCTTCACCGGGGCGAACTCCTCGCCGCCGTTGCTCGACCGCCGCACGCCGCGCGGCCCGACGAGGACCACCGTCTCCGCCGACGGGGCGAGGACCGCGTCGGGCGGCGCGGAGGCCCCCGTGTTGAGGATCCGCCAGCTGCGCCCGGCGTTGTCCGTGCGCAGCAGCGCGCCGCCCGTGTCAAGCGCGAAGCCGGTGTCGGCGGTCGGGAAGGAGACGTCGCGGACGTCCTCGGACGTCGAGACCTGGCCCGGCGTCCACGTCTGCCCGCCGTCGCCGGTCCGGGCCAGCGCGCCGTTGATACCGAGCGCGTAGGCGACGGTCGGCGACGCGGCGCGCACGCCGGTGTAGGAGCCCGGCAGGCGCCCGCCGACCGGCTGGTACTTCACCCCGCCGTCGTCGGAGATCACCGTCGTGCCCTGGGCGCCGACGCCAACCACGCGCGCCTCGTTGGCGAACGCCGCGGCGAAGACGGGGTCAGTCGACGGCGTGATCGCGCGGGCGGTCTCGCCGCCGTCCGTCGTGCGGAACAGCCGGTCCCCCGGCCCGGTGGAGATCAGGCAGAGCTCCCGGTTCGCGCAGCGGATGTCGGTCAGCGTGGCCGGCGGCGAGTCGACCGCGAGGCGCCGGCGGGTCCACGTCTCGCCGCCGTCCGTGGTGGCGAAGAGGGTCGAGCCGTCGCCGACCGCGTAGCCCGTGGTGGCGTCGACGAAGTGGAGGCTGCGCAGCCCGGCGCCCGAGGACTGCACGACGGTCCACGACCGCGCGCCGTCCGTGGTGCGGAAGATCCGGGGCTGGGAGCCGGCCGTGATCGCCACGCCGGTCTCCGGCCCCGTGAAGGCGATGTCGGCCGGCGTGGAGTCCCCGCCGCTCGCCCGCGTGCCGGGCACGGCGGTGCGACCGCTGAACGTGCCGCCGCCGTCGTCGGTCCGGGTCACCGTGCCGTCGGCGAGCAGCAGGTAGCCCGTCGCGCTGACCGGGAAGGAGAACGACGAGAGCACCGCCGGGCAGGACGCCTCGCTGGCGGAGAACGGCAGCCGCTTGAACGAGGCGCCGCCGTCGTCGGAGCGCCGCAGGACGCACCCGCCGCCGACCACGAAGGAGTCCGGGCCGAGGACCCGCAGCCGGGTGAGGTCGGCGGTCACGCCCGTGGTGATGCCGGACCAGTTCCCACCGCCGTCATCGGTGCGGAGCACGGTGCCGAAGGCGCCCGAGGCGTAGCCGCGCCCACCGAGGAGCTCGACGGCGCGGAGCGTGTTGCCCTGGGGCAGCGGGCTGCCCCACGACCATCCGGACTGACCGACCGACACCGCGGAATCGGCCGCGGCAGGGGCCGCCAGCGCCGCCGCGCATGCGGCAGCGACCAGCGGCAGACGAGAGCTGCGCATTGGTTCTTCCTTCCTATGGGAGAGGGGTCTTGCTCTGCGTTGCTCGCGGCGTGCGGCTGGCCAGGGCGCCGGCGCGGGTGTTCGGTCCCTATGACGGGCCAATCGCAGAAAGGTTGCTCAGTAGATTCCGAAGTTCGTGAGCACGACGCCCCTGCCGATGGCCCCGCCGGCCGCCCGCCCACAGGGCGGCGACTGGCAGCGGGCCGCGCGGCGGGCGCGCCAGCTCTCGTGGGCGTCGCTGGCCTGGATGACCCTCGAGGGCGTCGTCGGGCTCGCCGCCGGGCTCGAGGCCGACTCCCTCAGCCTCGTCATCTGGGCCGCGTCCTCGTTCGTGGAGGGCCTGGCCTCGATGACGATCATCTGGCGCTTCACGGGCTCGCGCGTGAACTCCGCGACGAGCGAGCGGACGGCGCAGAGGTGGGTGGCCGGCTCGTTCCTCCTCCTCGTGCCCTACTTCCTCTACGAGTCCCTCGAGCGGCTGCTCAACGGGAGCGAGGCGGAGTTCAGCGGCCTCGGCGCGGCGGTGACGATCTCGGCGATCGTCCTCATGCCGCTGCTCGGCTGGGCGAAGCTCCGGCTCTCCCGGCGCCTCGGCTCCGACGCGACCGCCGGCGAGGGCATCCAGAACCTCCTCTGCGCCGCGCAGGCCGCCGCCGCGCTCGTCGCCCTCGTCGGCGCCGGGGCGGGGCTGGCGATCCTCGACCCGATCGCCGCGCTGGTGATCAGCGGGATCGCGATCCGGGAGTGCGTCGGGTTGTGGCGCGGCGAGGGCGACGACTGCTGCGCGCCCGCCGGCTTCGGCGAACACGCGCCCGGCGACGGCTGCTGCTCGTAGGGGAGATGCGGGCGGAGGGACTCGAACCCCCACGGCTTGCGCCACCGGCACCTAAAGCCGGCGTGTCTACCGATTTCACCACGCCCGCTGGGCGCTACCGACCACGCAGCGCGCGGCGAGATTGTAAGGTCGCGCCACCATGCCGCCACGGGACCGCAGTCGCGACGACCTGATCATCGATCACCCGAACCGGGAGAAGGCCGGATCCAAGGCGACGAAGGCCGGCGTGATCCTGCTCCTGCTCGCGTCGACCGCGCTGCTGGTGATCATCTCCGTCGGCGGCTGGGAGAAGCTCGCGGGCGCCAAGCCGGTGCAGGTCGCCTACATCCTGCTCTACCTGACGCTCGCGTTCTTCGTCGCGCGGTGGAGCCGCGGCGTCCTCCCGGTGGCCGCGGCGTTCGCGATCATCCTGCTCATCTTCGCCGCCGTCTCCGCCCCGGGCTGGTACGACCGCCAGAAGCCCGGCTTCGAGGCGACCACGCTGCCGCCCGAGCTGCTCGGTCTCCTCTGCCTCGTCCTCATCCCGGTCCAGATCCTCCTCATCGCCTTCGCGGCGCGCGGCTTCCAGCAGGCCTGGAACGTCGAGGTCGAGCGCCCGCCCGACGACGACCGCTCCAGCCGCGAGGGCGGCGAGCGGCCGGGCGCGATCGCCGCGCCGGCCTGAGCGGCCTACCATCCGGGTGCCCGCCCGGGTGGTGGAACGGTAGACACTCGGCTCTCAAAAAGCCGTGCCCTCAAGGGCGTGTGGGTTCGAGTCCCACCCCGGGCATCGCGCGAAGCAAGGAACCCGCGCCGCCGCGGCGAATGGGCTCCCATGGTCGGGCTTCTCTCCATCGTCCCCGTCGGGCTCGGGCTGTTCCTGCTCGTCTTCGGCGTCCCGGGGCGGACGCTGCTCGAGCCGACGCCGCGGAACCTCGCCGGCGTGGGGCTCGTCGCGGTGATCGTCGGGCCGGTGGCGCTGCTCGCGCTCGGCCTGCTCGGGTGGCTCGTGGTGATCGCGCTCCTGATTGGCGCCGTGCTGATCACCGCGGGCCTCAAGCCACCCGGTCGCGACGCGCTGCAGGAGTAACCTCCGAGGGCAGGAGGAGCGTGGCCGCCGGTGGCCAGCGCGTCGCGGCCCTGATCGACCACGTCAACAACCTGAAGCTCCAGTACCTCGTCGAGCTCTCCAAGCTCGGCGACTCCTGCGCGGAGCTCGAGGCCGACATCGAGCGGTGGCTGCAGGAGCACGACGTCGTCTTCAACGGCCAGACGATCCCGTTCGTGCTGATGCCGCACTTCGTCTCCGCCGGCCAGGTCCGCCGCGTGCGCCACTACGTCCACGCGCTGTGCGCGGTGCTCGACCGCTTCTGCGACGCCTATCCGACCGACGCGCGGCTGCGCGAGGAGCTCGCGGTCTCAGACCTCGAGGACGACCTGATCCGGATCGAGCCCGGATTTCCGCGCCCCATGCGCATCTGTCGGCTGGACGCCTTCCTCTCCGGCTACGACGTCAAGTTCCTCGAGTTCAACGCCGACTCGCCGGCCGGGATCGGCTACACGGACATCCTCGCCGAGGGGCTGGCCACCGGGATCGACCTCCCGCGCGTGCGGTCGGAGTTCGACACGGCCTACACGCCGATCCTGCCCGAGGTGGTCGGGACGCTGCTCGAGGCCTACTCGCACATCCGCGTGCGCCACGCCGACCTGCCCGAGAAGCCGCGCCTCGCGCTGGTCGACTGTGCCGGCTCGCCGAGCGTCCCCGAGTTCCGCATCGTCGTCGCGGCGGCCCGCGCGGCCGGGATCGACGCGACGCACGCGACGCTCGAGGAGGTCGAATACGACGGCACGACGCTCACCGTGCAGGGCGAGCCCACCCAGCTCGTCTACCGGCGCTGCCTGCTCGAGGACCTCTCCCAGCACGACCTCGTCGACGCCGCCCGCGACCTGCGCATCGCCCTCGTCAACCCGCTGCGCGCGCGGGTGGCCAACAACAAGAAGCTGCTCGCCCTCTTCCAGGACCCGCGCTTCACCCACCTCGTGACGAGCGAGGAGGCCGAGGTGATCCGCCGTACGATTCCGTGGACTCGGGTCCTGCGCCCCGGCCGGGTGTCCTACGGCGACTGGATGATCGATCTGCTGCCGTTCGTCGCCGACAACCGCGAGAAGCTCGTCCTCAAGCCGGCGTCGGACTACGGCGGCCACGGTGTCGCGCTCGGGATGGAGACGAGCCAGGAGGACTGGGAGGCGATCCTGGCCGCGCACGCCGACCGCGACGACTTCATCGTGCAGGAGTACGTGCCCGTACCCGAGGAGATGTTCCCGACGGTGGAGGACGGCCACGTCCAGATGCGACTCAAGCGCTTCAACATCAACCCCTTCGGCATCGGAGGCCGTCATGCCGGCTCGATCACCCGTATTTCGGACCGGGCCGTCATCAACGTGAGCGCGGGCGGCGGACTGCTGCCGAGCGTGATCGGGCGCCACAAGCGCCGGCTCCTCGCGGAGGACGACGAACAGGAGGTGCTGCATGGCCACGAGCCGTGAGCTGCCGAAGATGAACGCTCCGCTGGGCTACGACGTCGACGAGAACGCGATCCGCTTCTCCAACTACTTCCATGTGCTCCGCGAGCTCGTGCACCTCTCGTGCGGCTGGCTGCCGATCGAGCCGCGCCTCGAGGTCAAGTACGCCCTCGGCGACCACCTCCACGACGACGCCCGCACCGTCTCCAAGCTCAAGCGCCGCCTGTATGAGCTGCGCACCCCCTCGGACTACCCGGGCGCGCCCGACCAGGAGCTCGCGGCGATGCTCGACCGCGCCAACGACCTTGCCACGCCCGCCGAGTACGCCGACTTCGCCTACGGGGTGCTCAAGCCGTGGCTGATCGACGCGCTGCGCCTCCACCTGCAGAACGTCGACCCGGTCGTCGACGAGGTCTCGCTGCGCCTGCTCACCCAGATGCTCCACCGCCAGGAGCGCCACGTCGCCGAGCTGCCGCCCTCCACGCCCCAGCAGCTGCCCGGCTCCGACCTCGGCGCGCTGCCGATCCGCCTGCGCGAGGTGCGCCCGCTGCGAGTCATGGCGCCGCTCGAGGAGCCCGCCCGCGACGCCTACGTCAACGTCACCCCCGAGGGCGACCCGTACCTCACCGACGATCTCTACGTCAACGGGGACGAGAACCACGTCCCCACCGACCCCGAGGAGCAGCGCCACTTCTTCCACGGGCTGATGGACGCCGAGCTGTGCGCCGCGGAGCTGATGGCCCGCAACTCCCACGAGCACCCCGACATGCCGTGGGACTTCCACGTCGACATGGCCCGGCAGTGCTGGGACGAGATCCGCCACGCCGAGGTCCACGACCAGCTCATGGCCGAGGAGCTCGGCTGCCGCTGGGGCGACTACCCGATCGGCTTCGCGTACTTCAAGTCGATCTACGCGTTCGACCTGCTCGGCCGGCTCGCGCTGTTCAACGGCACGAGCGAGCAGAAGGCGATGTGGCGCCATTCGCACCGCCGCAAGGTGCTCGTGGAGCTCGGTCAGGAGCGCGTCGCGCGCGTCTTCGACTACCTGCTCGCCGACGAGGTCCCACACGTGCACAACGGCAAGCGCTGGGGCACCTACCTCCTCGGCGGCGACGAGGCCGCCTACCGCGAGAAGATGCGCGAGCTGCGGGCCGGCCTCGACGCCACCGGCGCCCCGATCACAACCCCGACCGACCAGTAGGAGGCTCTCCCATGCCGCTCGACGCCCCGGTCCGCGCGCTGCTCGAGGCGAAGAACTTCGCCCACGTGGCGACGATCAAGAAGGACGGCACGCCGTACGTGATCCCCGTGTGGGTGCACACGGACGGGGAGCACGTCGTCGTGAACTCCGCCGAGGGTCGCGTGTGGCCGAAGCACCTCGAGCGCGATCCCCGGGCGACGGTGACCGTCATGAACATGGAGAACCCCTACGAGTACGTCCAGATCAGCGGGCGGGTGGCCGAGCGCTCGCACGAGGACGGCGACGCGGTCATCGACTCGCTGGCCAAGAAGTACATGGGGGTCGACGAGTACCCCTTCCGCCAGCCGGGCGAGCAGCGGGTGACCATCCGGATCGTCCCGGAGAAGGTCACCCACAACGCCCCGGGCTAGAGAGTCGGCACGCGCCGGTCAGTCCGCCGGCCGCTCGAGCCGGGCGAAGAAGGCCAGGGGCGTGCCGCGCCGCGTGACGAAGCGCAGCCCGGCCGCCTCGCCGCGCCGCCGTAGGGCACCCGTGGTGACGACGTGCGGGTCGAGGGCGATCTCGCCGAAGACGGCCCGACCGCCTGGGCGGAGCACCCGCCGCACCTCGCGCAGCGCGGCGTCCTGGTCGGGAATCTCACCGAGGACCGTGACCATGAAGACGGCGTCGAAGCTCGCGTCGGCGTAGGGCAGCGACCGCGCGTCGCCCTGCTCGCAGACCACATTGGCGAGGCCGGCCTCCTCGGCGCGGCGCTCGACCGTGGCGAGCATCTCCGGCTGGAGGTCATAGGCGTCGAGCCGGCCGCCGCCGGGCGCGATCGCGCGGGCGACCTGCAGCGTGTAGTGCGCGGTGCCGGGACCCACCTCGAGGATCCGTTCGCCCGGACGCGGGTCGAGCACCTCCGCCAACCGCCGGCGGCCGAGACCGGGGCGCAGCAGGTCGAGCGAGAAGCGGGCGGCGTACGGGCAGGCCGTCGGATGGGTGCGCCACCAGGCGGCGCCGGCGAGGGCGGCGGCGGCGGTCAGGAGAGGCATGCGGTTCGTCATGCCGCAACGATACCCCCGCCGGGTAATCGGACAGCTACTCCGTGCCGGATGTCACAGCAGCGCGGCGAGGGGCTCGAGCAGCGCGCGCGGCGCGACGACCAGCCCTCCGGCCGCCGGCGGCGCGGGATCGAGCTCGCGGACGCCGAGCCCGGCGCGCTCGCAGATCAGCCGGCCCGCAGCGACGTCCCAGTGCTCGACGCCGCGCTCGTAGTAGGCGTCGTAGCGCCCGGCTGCCGTCCACACGAGGTCGAGCGCGGCGCTGCCGAGGCGGCGGATGTCGCGGACC
>JALYMV010000185.1 GCA_030773575.1 Actinomycetota bacterium | reverse complement strand
CCTCCTCGCCCCACAGCCGCGGGGGCTCCTCGCACGCCGCGCCGCGCGGGGCGCGCCGCCGGGCGGCGGGGGCGGTGGCCAGGGTGGGCATGGCTAGGCCACCTGCCGGAAGACGCCGACGACCCGGCCGAGCACCCGCACCTCGCGCGAGCGGATGGGCTCCATCGCCTCGTTCTCGGGCTGCAGGCGGACGTGGTCGGACTCCTTGAAGAAGCGCTTGACGGTCGCCTCCTCGCCCACGAGCGCGACGATGATCTCGCCGTCCTTCGCGGTCTCCTGCGGCCGGACGACGACGTAGTCGTCGGGCAGGATCCCGGCGTTCTTCATCGACTCGCCGCGGATGCGCAGGACGTACTCTCCCTCCTCCCCGCCGGCCAGCGACGGGACCGGCACGTAGTCCTCGATGTTCTCCTCCGCGAGGATGGGCGCGCCCGCCGCGACGTGGCCGACCAGCGGCAGCCCGTTCGGCCGCACGACCGATCTGACCGCGCCGGCCGCCTTGTCGAGCAGCTCGATCGCACGGGGCTTGGAGGGATCGCGCCGCAGGAGGCCGACCTTCTCCAGGTTGGCGAGGTGCGCATGCACCGTGGAGGACGACGCCAGGCCTACCGCCTTGCCGATGTCGCGCACCGTCGGTGGATAGCCGTACTTCGCCGAGTACTTCTTGATGAACTCGAAGATCTCCTGCTGACGCTTGGTGAGGTCCTTGCCGATGTCCATGCGGTGACTCTCCTAGCGGGCGCGGTTCTGAGGGGCTGCTGCGAACGTGTGTTCGGGACAGTATCGCCACCGCTGGACGGACTCAAACACCAGGTGCGCGGCTATACTCGCCGTCGCCCGCGCCGGTGGCGGAATTGGTAGACGCGCAAGGTTGAGGGCCTTGTGGGCTAATAGCCCGTGGAGGTTCGAGTCCTCTTCGGCGCATAGGACACGAAAGTCCCGCAAAGCGGGGCTTTCGTCGTAGGGAGGACGGCTCGGTTAGGTGCCGAGCACCAGGCCTGCGTGGTGGTACTTCACGCCGTCGAGCAGCTGCGCGGACGTTACTCCAAGAGCTCGTGCGAGCCGGGCAACAGTGGTTACCGACGGATCCCGTGTTGCCGATTCGATTCTGTCGTGAGCAGCCATCCATCCGTGCCCCGCTCCGCGGGGCTTTCTCTAGGAAATCCGGCTTACCCCTGCTACGGGAAAGCGGCCGGCCTGGACCTCGGCGGGAGCCTGCGAGCGGTCCTGGTCGGCCTTGCATCGGATCCCGGACCCTCTCGAGAGCCGCTCGCGCGAGCCCCGCGACTGCCGCCCAGCTCGCCCGCCGCGTCGCTGCCGAATGCGGTCCGGCCGGATGGTGCTTCACGGGTCGGGCAAGCTGCCAGCTGCGTCTGCGTTATCCCGCAGCCCGCGCGCTGAGAGCCGGGGCTCAGCCGCGGCGGGGCGCGTCCGCGGCGCGCCGCCGCGCCAGTCGCTCGGAGACGTCGAGATGTTCGAGCGCCTCCAGGCCGACGCACGCGATGCCGTACGGGTCGCCCACCGTGAGCAGCTCGTTCCAGAGCGCGGGCCCGTGTGCGCGTGCCACGAGCAGCTCCACGCAGCTCGCGTCCCTGCGGACCACGGAAACGACGGGCGCCTCCTCCTGGTCGAGGTGGGCGCGCAGCACGTCTTCGGCGTGCGGCCCGACGAGGTCGAGCGCGGCGTGCTCGGCGCTGACGTCCGCCACGGCGACGTCCTCGGCGCGCAGCATCATGGAGGTGCAGGCGCCGGCCGCCGCGGCGTCGCAGCGGACGAGCGCGCGGTGGGGCGAGTGGCGCACCCACCACGCGGCGTCACCGAGGTGCGCCAGCTCGCCGAGCGCCTCGTCGACCGCCGCCGGATCGCCCGAGAGCTCGAGCGTCGCGCGATCCGAGCGCTCGGCGAGGCCGACGCGGCTGCGGCAGACCGCCGTCTCGGAGGCGGGGGAGCCGAAGTGCGCGGCCACCCAGCGGCCGTCGCGCTCCACCATGGTCGCGCCGTGCCGGCGCAGCATCGTCGTCATCACGGTCATGCTCGAATCACGCTACTCCGGCAGGGCCGGGCGGCCGGCTCGACGTCGAGCCGAGCGGCCGCCGGCCGGATCACACCCCGATCGTGGGGGAGACCCCGAGCTCCTGGCGGGCCATCTCCGCGCCGGCGAGCCGGGCGGCGATCTTCTGCATGGCGACGTCGCGGGCGAAGTCCGGCGAGCCGTGCTTCGGCTTGACGTCGCGGCTGAACGGCGAGAAGCCGCAGTCGTCCGTCGCTCCGAGGCGCTCGACCGGGATGTGCCTGGCCGCCGCCAGCAGCTCGTCGCGGACGTGCTCGGGCGTCTCCACGTCGGGCGACAGCGGGTTGATCACCCCCATGAAGCAGACCTGGGGCACCCCGTTGGCGTCCTCACGGCTGTACTCCCCGCACATCCGGTAGACGCTCTCGCGGTCGTCCTCGCTCGCGCACTGGATGAGGAAGTAGCCCGCGTTGATCTGGAACATCTTGCTCAGCAGCTTCTCGTACGGCACCTCCTTGGAGTGCACCGAGTCGCAGTCGCCGCCGGGGCA
>JALYMV010000184.1 GCA_030773575.1 Actinomycetota bacterium | reverse complement strand
CGCAGAAGACGCGCCCGCAGGTCTCGGCGTCGGGCAGCGCCCGGTGGGTCGCCGCGACGTCGATCCCCAGCGCGTCGGCGAGCGGGGCGAGGCCGCGCCGGCGCTGCAGGGGAGCGAAGCGCCGCGCGAGCGCGACCGTGCAGATCAGGGGCGGCGCCGGCCAGTCGAGCGCCGCGCGGGCGAACGCCTGGCGCAGGACGCGCTCGTCGAAGTGCGCGGAGTGCGCGACGAGCACGCGCCCGCGCATCCGCGCCGCGAGCTCGGGGAGCACCGCCTCCGGCGCGGGCGCGGTGTCGACCATCGCCTGCGAGATCCCGGTGAAGCGCTGGATGCCGCGCGACAGCGGCTCCGACACGCCGACGAGCGAGGACCAGCGCTCGTGGAGCTCTCCGCCGCCGACGAGCACCGCGCCCACCTCCGTGAGCTCGCACTCCTCGCGCGCGCGGCCGTTGGTCTCCGTGTCGACCGCGAGGAACTCGGCGGAGACGAGCGGCTGGGCGGCGAGGTCGGCGAGGGCGAGCACGGGCGCGGTGGTCTACGCCCTGCGCCGGACGGCCTGCATGGTGGCTTGCAGACACGGCGACTCGCACATCGCTGGTCGCGTCGGATAGGGTTCCACCCGTTCGGGTGGCCCCACCGCGGTGGACGGGGCGGCCACCCAAGGGTCAAGGAGAGATGACGCACACCCGCAAACGAGCTGGTCGGATCCGGCGCGTCCTCGCGATCATCGTTCTCGGTCTCACCGCCGCCGCCTGCGGCTCGGAATCCGACTACGCCAACAACCTGCGCCCGCCGTCGCCGATCAACGTCACCGCCGCGATCACCGACGACCGCGTCGTCGTCTCCCCCAAGCGCTTCGGTGCCGGCCCGATCGTCCTGATCATCGCCAACCAGTCCTCCGAGGCCCGCGAGGTCACGATCGAGACCGACGAGGTCCCCGGCAACCGCCCCGGCATGCGCCAGCGGACGAGCCCCGTCAACGCCCGCGGCACCGCCGAGCTCCAGGTCGACGTCCGGCAGGGCACCTACCGGCTGAGCGTCGACTCCAAGGACATCGAGCCGGCGATGCTGCAGGTCGGGGAGAAGCGCGCCTCGGCCCAGAACGAGCTGCTGCAGCCCTGAGCGGCACCCGTCCCGACCCCTCGCGCCACGGCGTGCCGATGCCCCCGCTGGCGGGCGTCACCCACCGGTGGCTGCAGGCGGGCGACGTCGTCCTGCACGTCGCCGAGGCGGGCGAGGGGCCTCCGCTCGTCCTGCTCCACGGCTGGCCGCAGCACTGGTGGATCTGGCGCTTCGTGATCGAGGATCTGGCGCGCACCCACCGGGTGATCTGCCCCGACCTGCGCGGCCACGGGTGGTCGGAGGCGCCGCGCGGCTCCTACGCGAAGGCGACACTGGCCGCCGACATCCTCGCGCTGCTCGACGTCCTCGAGATCGACCGCGCGCCGGTGGTCGGCCACGACTGGGGCGGCTGGACGGGGTTCCTGCTCGCCCTCGACGCCCCGGAGCGCGTCACGGGCCTGCTCGCGCTCGGCATCCCCCACCCGTGGTTCCGCATGAAGCGCTCGCCGCGCGTGCCGCTGTTCGGCTCCTACCAGCTCCTCGTCTCGACGCCCGTGCTCGGCCAGGCGGCGTTGCGGACCCTGCCCGCGCTCTTCGAGCGGCTCGTGCGCGCCGGCTCGGTCAACCAGGACGGCTTCACCCCCGCGGACCTCCAGCTCTACTCGCGGATCCTCCGCGACCCCGACCACGCGGCCGCCACCACGGCGCTCTACCGCACCTTCCTCACCCGAGAGACTCACCGGCGCGGCTCGCTCGGGCCGCTGCGCGTCCCCGCCCGCGTGGTGATCGGGGAGGGGGACCCGATCCGCTGGGCGGTCGACTTCGGGCCCCGCCCGGACGTCGAGGTCGAGGTCCTCCCCGGCGCCGGCCACTTCCTCCCCGAGGAGGCGCCCGGCGCGGTGCTCGACCGGATCCGCTCCGGCGTGCTGGGATGACGCGACCATGGACGTCCTGATCTCGGTCGACCGCGAGCGGATCGGCGCCCTCCGAGACGCCGACCACTTCTTCTGGCTCGACCTCCGCGATCCCGACCCGCCGTCACTCGACGCCGCCGGGCAGCTCCTGGGGCTGCATCCCCTCGCCCTCGAGGACACGCGCGAGTGGCGCCAGCGGCCGAAGGTGGAGCCCTATGGCGACCACGTCTTCATGGTCTTCTACACCGTCGCGACCGCCGCGGACGGG
This sequence comes from Actinomycetota bacterium, assembly GCA_030773575.1. GTDB lineage: Bacteria > Actinomycetota > Thermoleophilia > Solirubrobacterales > Solirubrobacteraceae > JACCYI01. The sequence continues at coordinate 626 of JALYMV010000184.1, read as the reverse complement.
CCGCCGACGCGCTCCATGGAGGTCCACCTCTACGTCGCCGGCGGCTTCATCGTGACCGCGCGGCGCGGCTCGTGCGCGCAGATGGACCTCCTGCGCGACCGCCTGGAGCCCGAGCGCGAGGCCCACGACGAGGATTACCTCGTCTACCGCATCCTCGACGGCCTCACGGACGCCTACTACCCCCTGCTCGAGGAGACCGAGGACCGCGTCGACGCCCTCGAGCTCAAGGTCCTCGAGCGCCCGCGGCGCGACGACCTGCGCGAGATCTATCGCCTCAAGCAGGAGATCCACGCCTACGAGCGCCGCGTCTTCGCCCAGCGCGACTACTTCCCGGCCGCGGTCGACGCGATCACGGCCCTCCCGACGCTCAGCCGCGGGACGCGGACCTACCTGCGCGACGTCTCCGACCACCTCTCCCAGCTCGCGGGCGAGCTGCACCGCCAGTCGACCGACCTCTCCGCGCTCACCGACACCTTCTTCAACGCCAACGCCAACAAGCTCAACCAGGTCGTCACCCGACTGAGCGTGCTGGCCACCTTCTTCGTGGTCGGGACGCTGATCACCGGCTTCTTCGGCCAGAACTTCGGCTGGCTGGTGGACAACATCGACACCAAGCGCGACTTCCT
>JALYMV010000183.1 GCA_030773575.1 Actinomycetota bacterium | reverse complement strand
GTCGACCGACTGCACGCCGCCGGTCGGCTCGCCGCTCACGCCCGCCGGGCCTGGACCGAGGTGCGCACCGCCGCCGCCACGGCCGCCGTCACCGCCGGGTCGAACACGCTAGGGACGATGAACGCGGCGTTGAGCTGGTCGGGCTGCACGACGTCGGCGAGCGCCTGCGCGGCGGCGCGGCTCCACCTCGCCGCGGCGGCGACCTGGGGGGCCTGGCGGTCGAGGCGCAGGTGTCCCTCGATCTGCGCGACCCGGCCAACCGGCGTGCCGTCGAGGGGCTGCTCCATCCTGGGCTCTCGCCGCTCGGCTGGATCGACCGGGCGCGCGCGCTCGGCCGCCGCCTGGACCGGGCGGGCGCCGTTGACCTCGACGTCTTCCGCACCACGCGCACGAGCCGCCTGCAGGAGCACGGCGCCGGCGCGGCACTCAGGTTCGGCGCGCGCTACGGGCGCGTGCGGCAGGTCCGCGACCTGATCGCGGCCTGGTCGGGGACGGGCGGAGGCGGCCACTCGCTGCGCCGCCGCGAGGACTGCGAGGAGGCGGCGCGCCTCCTCTCCGCATAGGAGTCTGTCGGGAAAGTGGCGCCCGACCGGGGTGGTCTGAGGATCAAGCGTGGCGACGACGACGCGGATTCCGCGTGGCTGAGCCACGTGGGATTCGTGGCGGTGGCGCATCCGCGCAGCGTCCTGGGCCGCGTCCGGGCGCTGCGGGACCTTTTCGACAGGCTCCTGGACCCCCAGGATCGCCGGGCGTGCCGGTAGCCTCCTCTGCCCGCCATGGAGTACCCGTCCGAAGCCCTGACCGCCGCCGAGCGCGACCGCATCGCGCCACACGTCACCCACCTCGACGGGCCGGTCTTCGGGCTCGTCAACCTGCCCGAGACGGTCAAGGGGGCGCTCTTCGCCCGCTACTCGCGCTACCCCGGCACGCTGCGCCGGCTCTTCCTCGACGAGTTCGCCGACTCGCTGCCCGAGCCCGGCAGCTGGGACGCCCGGGAGGGCGAGCGCGCCGCCCAGCTCTACGAGCGGATCTTCGTCGGCTACGGCGACGACTCGGTCGCCCAGCTCGGCGGCGCCCACGTCGCGTGCGAGTGGACGTCGAACGTCCTCACCAAGCTGCTGCAGCGTCCGCGGCTGGGCGCCTACCTCGAGCAGTCGACGCGCTACATCGCCTATGACGCCCCGATGCCCGGCGGCGGCTACCGCTATTACCGCGCACCCGAGCTCGGCCCGGAGTACGAGCGGGCGATGGACTCGCTGTTCCGCACCTACGCCGACGCGCTGCCGGTCGTCCGCGCGTGGGTGGAGGGCACCTTCCCGCGCGCGCCGGGCGAGTCCGACGCCGCGCGCGCCCGGGCGGTCGGCGCCAAGGCGCTCGATCTCCTGCGCGGGCTGCTGCCCGCCGCCTCGCTCTCCCACATGGGCATCTACGCCACCGGGCAGGCATACGAGCAGCTCATCCTCCACCTGCTCGGCCACCCGCTGCCCGAGGCGCGCGCCTACGGCTCCATGCTGCTCGACGCGATCAAGGCGATGATGCCGAGCTTCGTCGCGCGCGTGGAGCGCCCGGAGCGCGGCGGGGAGTGGATCGCCTACCTCGAGCGCCGCCGCGCCGCCGCCGAGCGCTGGGCCGGCCGGCTGGGACTGGAGCGCGACCCCGCCGCCGAGGACCGCCCGTCGGTCCGCCTGCTGCACGTCGACGGCGACGAGGACCAGCTGCTCGCCGCGCTGCTCTTCGAGGCGGTCGCGACGGGCGAGGAGGCGACGCTCGCCGCCGTCCGGACGCTGCCGTCCGAGGAGCGCGCGCGCCTGCTCGCCGATCTCGTCGGGGAGCGCGCCAACCGCCGCCACCGCCCGGGCCGCGGCTTCGAGGCGCTGCGCTACCGCTTCGAGATCGTCTCGGACTACGGCGCCTTCCGCGACCTCCAGCGCCACCGGATGCTCACCGTCCAGTGGCAGGGGCTCACGCCCGACCTCGGCGCCGCCGTCCCGGCCGAGGTCGCCGAGGCGGGCGCCGGCGACGCCTACGCCCACGCCCTCGACACGTCGGCCGCCGAGTACCACCGCCTCGCGGGCGAGGGGCTCGCCGAGGCGGCGCCGTACGCGCTCTGCCTGGGCTACCGGATCCGCTACGTGCTCGACCTCAATGCCCGCGAGGCGATGCACCTCATCGAGCTGCGCTCGGGCCGCGAGGGCCATCCGGGCTACCGCGCCGTCGCCCACGAGATGCACTCCCAGATCGCCGAGCACCACCCGGCGGTCGCGGCGGCGATGCGCCACGTGGACTCGGAGACCGAGCCGCGCCTCGAGCGCATCCTCTCCGAGATCCGCACGGAGACCCGGCTGGCCGGGAGCCTGCCTGCCGACCGATGAGTTTCGTCCTCGAGCGCGGTCTTAGGAGCATGAGCCACCACACGCAGCACCCCACCACCGTCTCGAACATCGGCGTCGTGATGTTCACCGTCGCCGACCAGGACGCCGCCCTCGCCTTCTACACGGAGAAGCTCGGCTTCGAGGTGCGCAACGACTCGCGCTTCGGCGAGCACGACGAGATGCGCTGGCTGGAGGTGGCACCGCCCGGCTCCACCGCCCGCCTCGCGCTCAACCCGCCGATGTCCGGCGAGCCCGGCGGGAGCTCGATCGGCGTCGAGACGCCGGACGTCCTCGGCGAGCACGCCCGCCTGAAGGCCATCGGCGGCATCGATCTCGACCCCGAGCCGATGCGCATGCCCGGCGCGCCGGTCATGTTCATGCTGCGCGACCCGGACCGCAACCACGTCGTCGTGGTGGAGGCGCCTCCCGGCTAGGACACCCGCCGCGGCGGGAGCGCCCAGAGCGCGCGGAGCTTGCCGCTCAGCCCGAGTCCGTAGGCGAGCTCGCGGCGGACGGCGCGGCGCCCCGCCGCGCTGATCCGCTCGCCCGCCGGCCCGTAGCGGGAGGCGCGCAGGCCGCGGACGTAG
>JALYMV010000182.1 GCA_030773575.1 Actinomycetota bacterium | reverse complement strand
CGGCTATGTGTGCTCGATCGTGCGCGACGAGCACGAGGCCGAAGACGTCACCCAGCTGATCTTCGCCAAGCTGTTGACGTCGTTGGCGAAGTACGAGCCGCGCCTCGTGCCGTTCTCGGCGTGGATCCTGCGGGTCGCCCACAACGCCGCGATCGATCACGTCCGCGGCCGGCGCGCCGTCCCGTTCGCCGACGTGCGCTGCAGCGAGACCGCCGATCACGACCTCTCCTGGGAACGCGGCCACGACCTGCGCGCCGCCCTGCAGACGCTGCCCGGCGAGCAGCGCGACGTCATCGTCATGCGCTTCATCCTCGGGCTCTCCCCGGCGGAGATCGCCGAGCGGATCGGGCGCTCCCAAGACGCCGTCCACGGCCTCCAGCACCGCGGCCGCCGCGCCCTGCGCGCCGAGCTCACCCGCACCCACGCCGCCCCCACCGCCCTCCACGCCGCCTGAACCGACGCCCAGGCCGGGCGGCCTCACATCAGGCGAGAGCCCCCGGTCCCGGCGCGCTCGAAGCGCCGGGATCCGGGGTCCGCCGACTCCGTGCCGAGCACCACGTGCGTGAGGCCGGCATGCGGGTCGAGGATGAGTGCGACGGCGTCCCGGCGCGCACGGACGCCGAGCTTGGCGAACGCGCCCGAGAGGTGGCTCTTGACCGTGCTCTCGGCGAGGAACAGCCGGTTGGCGATCTCCGCGTTCGTACAGCCCTCGACGAGCAGGGTGAGCACCTGGCGCTCGCGGTGCGAGAGCGCGGGCGGCGCGAGCTGGCGGCGGGCCGACTGCGGGACGACCATCAGCCCCGCCGTGACCCCGCGGACGGCGACAGGGAGGGCGGTGGCGAGCTCCTCCTCCGCCAGCGCCCCGTCGGCGCCGGCCTCGAGGGCACGGCGCAGCGACGTGGAGTCAGGGCCGCGCAGGACCACGACGACGTAGCGGGCGCCCGAGGACTCGCGCGCCTCGCGCACGACCGCGGCGAGGCCGGCGCTGTCCCGGCAGATCGCCACGTCGACCGGGGCGCTCGTCGCGAGCGCCACCGGCTCGTGCTCCAGGGCGGCGCGGACGCGCGCGGCCAGCCCGGGCTGGGCCGGCAGCGCGACGGATACGGGTGCCACCCATGGACACCGAACGCCCGCGCCGGTGCCCTTCTGAGGCGGCAGCGCGGTCAGTCGCGCTTGCCGCGCCCGTAGAGCGTCTTGACCAGCGTGCCGAGGAGCTTCGTCGTCCGCGCCTTGTAGGGGAACATGTGGACCTCCTTCTTGGGCGCGAAGCGGGTCACCAGGATGGACTGGCTGCGCGTGTACTTGCGGATCCCGCCCACGCCGTGGCGCTGGCCGAGGCCCGACGTCTTCCAGCCGCCCATCGGCAGCTCGAGGGCGAGGTAGTTGAGCTGGGCGTCGTTGACGCAGACCGCGCCGGCCTCGATCTGGCGGGCGATCGCCTCGCCGCGCGCGACGTCCTTGCTCCAGACCGACGCCGCCAGCCCGTAGGGCGAGTCGTTGGCCAGCCGCACGGCCTCCTGGGCGTCGGCGACCTTCATGATCGGCAGCGTCGGGCCGAAGGTCTCCTCCGTCATCGCCTCCATCGAGTGGTCGACGCCGGTCAGCACGGTCGGCTCGTAGAAGCGGCCCTCGCCCTCGCCGCCCTTGGCGTGGCCGCCGACGAGGATCTTGGCGCCCGCCTGGCGGGCCGCCTCGACGTGGCGCGAGACGATGTCGACCTGCGGCGGAGAGGTGACCGCGCCGACGTCGACCGAGCCCGGGCCGCTCGGCGCCCCCTGGCGCAGCGCGCGGACCTTGTCGGCCACCTTGCCCACGAACTCGTCGTGCACGGGCGCCTCGACGTAGACACGCTCGATCGAGATGCAGGTCTGCCCGCCGTTCTGCATCGAGTAGTAGACCGCCGCGTTGGCGGCACGCTCGAGATCGGCGTCGGACAGCACGATCATCGGGTCCTTGCCGCCCAGCTCGAGCGACACGGGCGTCAGCGTCTCCGCCGCGCGGGCCATGACCTTCTTGCCGGTGGCGGTCGAGCCGGTGAACATGACCATGTCGACCTCGTCGATGAGCGCCCCGCCCGTCTCGCCGAAGCCCGTGGCGACCTGGTAGACGCCGTCGGGGAGGCCGACCTCGCGCATCGCCTCGGCCATCAGCAGCGAGGTGAGCGGCGTGACCTCCGACGGCTTGAGCACGACGGCGTTGCCCGCTGCCAGCGCCGGGATGGCGTCGCCGAAGGAGTTCGTCAGCGGGTAGTTCCACGGCCCGATGATCCCGATCACGCCGAGCGGCTCGTAGCGGACGACGAGCTTGCGGCCCATCACGAACGGGTTGGACGAGCGGACCCGCTCGTCGGCGAGGTACTCGTCGGCGTGCTTGGCCCAGAAACCGAACGCGTTGGCCGCGTAGGCGACCTCGGCGAGCTGCGCGTCCTCGTGGGTCTTGCCCGTCTCGGAGACGATCGTCTCGACGAGCCGGCCGGCGTTGTCGGTGACCCACTTCTGCGCGCGGCGCAGGATGCGGGCGCGGCCCTCGAAGCCGAGCGCCTCCCAGCCCACCTGCGCCTCGCGGGCGCGGGCGACCATCGCCTTGACCTGCTCGGCGGAGACGACCGGCACTGTCCGGATGACCTGGCCCGTGGCCGGGTTCTGCACCGCGATGCCCTCGGGCGTGTCGGGCGACGCCTTCTGGGTGTCGGCCATGCCGCCGGGGAGGGCGGCTTCGGTCTGCTCGCTGGTGGCCATGCTGCTCTCCTTCTCGGGGATCTCCTCGCTCGGACGGCGGAGGGTAACGAAGCCGGCTCAGCGGCCGGGCAGTCGGGCCTCCGCGAGCGCGAGTCGCGCGGCCGCGTGGCCCGGGACGCCGTGCACCGCCCCGCCGGGGAACGTCGAGGCGCTGCCGATGTAGAGGCCGCGCAGGGGCGTGCGGTAGGGGGCCAGCGACGGGACGGGGCGGAAGATGACCTGGTCGAGCGTGTAGGACCCTGCGCCGACGTCGCCGCCGACGAGGTTGCGATTGCGGTCCTCGAGGTCGCCCGGCAGCATGACGTGGCGGCCGAGGATCAGGTCGCGGAAGCCGGGCGCGAAGCGCTCCATCTGCGCCTCCATGCGCTCCACGTGGCGCTCGCCCTCCTTCGGCCAGTCGACGCCGTGCGGGCCGTGCGTGTAGGCCCAGGCGGTGTGCTTGCCCGCTGGCGCGCGAGTCGGGTCGGCAACCGACTGCTGGCCCGTGAGCAGGAACGGCTTCTCCGCGAGGCCCGTGTCGCCCGCCGGCGCAACGGCCTGCAGGACCTCCTGGTCGGAGCCGCCGACGTGGACGGTGCCCGCGCGGCGCGCCTCGGGCGAGCTCCACGGGATCGGCCCGTCGAGCGCCCAGTCGATCTTGACCGTGGCGGGCCCGTAGCGGTAGCGGTGCAGCGCCTTCGTGTAGTCCCCCGGGAGCGCGTGCCCGGCGACCGCGAGCAGGCCGCGCGGCGTGGTGTCGGCGACCACGATCGAGCCTGCGACGCGCTCGCCGCCCTCGACCTCCACGCCGGTCACCCGCCCGCCCTCGACGACCACGCGGGTGACGGGCGCGCCCGTGCGAACTGTGCCGCCCAGCTCCTCGAGGTAGCCGATCAGCGCGCCGGCGAGGCGGCCCGCGCCGCCCTCGGGGCTCGGCCAGCCGACCGCGTGGCCGAGGATCTGCAGGTAGGTGGCGGCGATCGCCGAGCCGGCGCCCGTCGGCGGCACGTCGCCGTGCATCGCCGAGCCGTAGAGCCACGCCTTGGCACCCGGGCTCTCGAAGAGCTCGCCGGCCAGGCTCATCGCCGGCATCAGCACCAGCCGGGCGAAGTCGAGCATCCCCGCGGGGCCGAGGCCGCGCAGCAGCCCGAGCGGGCCGCGGACGGGCGGGAAGCCGGCCAGCAGCGTGCGGCGCAGCGAGGGGAAGTGCTCGAGGTAGGGGCGCGCGAAGGCCAGCCAGCGCTCGCCGTCGCCCGGCGCGAGGCGGTCGAGGTTGGCGGCCGTGTCCTCGGGCGAGCGGTACAGCGCGGCCGTCCGGTCCTCGCCGACGACGTGCGCGACGCAGACCTCCGGGTCGATCCACCGCAGCCCGTGGCGCTCGAGCGGCCAGCGGGCGAAGACGGGCGAGGCGGCTGCGGCGGGATAGACGGCGGAGAAGAGGTCGTGGTGGAAGCCCGGGAGCGTGAGCTCGGCGGCGCCCACGCCGCCGCCCGCGCGCGGGGCGGCCTCGAGCACGGTGACGTCGCGGCCGCCCTCGGCGAGGGTGATCGCGGCCGAGAGGCCGTTGGGGCCGGAGCCGATGACAACCGCCGAGCCGCTCACCGGCACGCCAGCGCGATCTGGTGGAGCATGGAGCGGCGGGGATCGGGGACGTCGCCCCAGAACGCCGCCTGCGCGCGGCGGCCCGCCAGCTCGTAGGCCTGCTGGAGGTGCCGAGGCATGGGATCCCACGTCCCCGCCGCGCGCAGCTTCGCCTGGCCGCGCTCCTCGTAGAGGAGGATCCGGTTGCTGCCGCGTCCCATGAAGTGCCCTTCGTGCGTGGTCAGCTCCAGGGCGGCGACCGGCGTCGCACCGTCCGGCACCGCGGGCGGCTCGCCGTCGCCGAAGCGCGCGAGGCCGTCGTTGAGCGCGTCCGCATAGGCGCCCAGCCCGTCCGGGTCGGCCTCGTCGGTGAGCAGCCGCGTGGCGGTGACGTAGCCGCGCGTGTAGACGGGCGCGCCCGCCTCCGTCCCGGCCGCCACCTCGATCTCGAAGGTCTGGCCATCGAGGTCGCCCGCCCGCGTGGCGGTGAAGCGGCCGATCTCCGTGGCGTAGTCCGGCCAGTGCTCGACCGCGGTCAGGGCAGCGAGCGCCGCGCGCGCGTCCGGCACGTCGACGGGCTGGTAGGTGTGCCACGTCCGCTCCGCGGCCGGCGCGGTCGCCGGGGTGAGCTCGCCGAGGCACCTCTTCCCCAGCCGGACGCGCGGGTCGAAGGCCCGCCGCTCCTGGGGCGTCTCGAACACGATCCCCCACCCCCGGCGCGCCGCGTCGGCGTAGCCCTCGGAGAACCATGGTCCGTGCAGCCGGTCGGCGCCCGCGAGCAGCTGCGCGCGGTCGAGCGTGCCGCGGCGCGCGCGGACCGTCTCGAGGAAGCGGTCCCGGCCGAACGCGCGGTGGAAGGCGACGACGTCGTGCGCGCGCAACCGCCCGTTGCCCTTGCGGTGCCAGCGCGTGGTGACGATCGCGAAGGCCAGGCGGAGGTCGTCGAGCTCGCGCAGCTCGGCCGGCCGCTGGAAGTAGGCGGCGTTCAGGAAGTCGGTCACCCAGCCCGCGGCGTCCGGCGCCGCCACCGAGGAGCCGCTCAGGCGCGCGAAGCGGGCGGCCTCCGAGCGCCAGGCCCGCGCGCCCAGGAGCGC
>JALYMV010000181.1 GCA_030773575.1 Actinomycetota bacterium | reverse complement strand
GCTGGGCGACGTCCTGCCCGCCGACGAGGCCGCCACGCCGTTCGAGCGAGTCGCACGGGCGCAGCAGCGCGACCTCGTCGCCCGGCTGGTGGCCGAGCTCCCCGCCCCGGCGCGGACCGTGCTCGAGCGCCGCTACGGCCTCGACGGCGGGGAGCCGGCCACCCCGCGCGAGATCGCGCGGGAGCTCGGGGTGGGGACGGAGCGGGTCATGCGCCTGGAGCGGGACGCCCTCGCGCTCCTCTCCGCCTCCGGCACGGCCCGCGCCCTCGGCGAGGCGGCCTGAGGTCCGGCCCCCGACGGGCGCACCGGGCGGTGCGTGGAGGCGGCTTCCCGCCGACCGCCTACCGGGCTATAGTCCCGGCCCGTTCGTGCCAAAGGCTGACCCTGGGGTGGGATTGGGTCGGGCCGGAGGCGTGCATACCCCGTGAGGAGGGACTTTGAAGGCTCGTAAATTTGCGGCAGTGCTCTGCCTCGTACCCGCCATGGCGCTCACCGCCTGTGGCGACGACGGCGGCGGAGGTGGCGGTAACACCGAGGGCACCGGCAGCCAGGGCGGCACCAAGGAGGTCAACGTCTACTCCAGCCTCCCGCTGCAGGGCGCATCACAGGACCAGACCAAGGCGATGGTCCAGGGCATCGAGCTCGCGCTCGAGCAGGCCGGCGGCAAGGCCGGCAACATCAAGGTCAACTACGAGTCGCTCGACGACTCGACCGCGCAGGCGGGCACATGGACGCCCGAGGCCGTCCAGGCCAACGCGGGCAAGGTCGCCCGCGACGACAAGGCCGCCTTCTACATCGGCGAGTTCAACTCGGGTGCCTCCGCGCTCTCGATCCCGGTCCTCAACGAGGCCGGCGTCCCGCAGGTCTCCCCGGCCAACACGGCCGTCGGCCTGACGACGAACGAGCCGGGCGCCGAGAAGGGCGAGCCGGAGAAGTACTACCCGGCGGGCACGCGCACCTACGCCCGCATCGTGCCCAAGGACACGATCCAGGGCGCCGCGCTCGCGACCGTCATGAAGGAGGACGGCTGCACCACCGTCGCGATCGCCAACGACAAGGAGGTCTACGGCGCCGGCCTCTCGCGCAACATCGAGAACTCGGCCAAGGAGCAGGGCCTCGAGATCGCCGGCAACGAGGGCATCGACACCAAGGCGGCCAACTACCGCTCCCTCGCCCAGCGCTTCGAGGGCCAGGGCGCCGACTGCTTCGTGTTCAGCGGCATCACGGCGAACAACGCGGTCCAGATCTACAAGGACATCAACGCGGCCATCCCGAACGTGAAGCTCTACGGCCCCGACGGCGTCGCCGAGTCCGGCTTCACCGACCCGAAGAAGGGCGGCATCCCGAAGGCCGTCGGCGACAAGATCAAGCTCAGCGTCGCGACGCTGGCACCCGACAAGTACCCGCCGGAGGGCCAGAAGTTCTTCGCGACGTTCAAGCAGAAGTTCGGCGAGGAGAACCCGGATCCGTACGCGATCTACGGCTACGAGGCCATGCAGCTCGGCCTCGACGCCATCAAGCGCTCGGGTGACGGCTCGAAGGAGAAGGTCCTCGAGGCTCTCTTCAACACGAAGGACCGCTCGAGCGTGCTCGGCACCTACTCGATCGACGAGAACGGCGACACCACGCTGACGGACTACGGCATCTACTCCGTCAAGGGCGGCGAGCTGACATTCGACCAGACCATCAAGGCCGCGGCCAACTAGAAGACCACTGACGACGCACCGGGGCGGCCGCGAGGCCGCCCCGGCCGCGTCGCCGGGTCGTCGCCACTCGACACCACCATGGAAGCCGCCAGCGTCCCGCTCAGGCCCGACGTCCCCTTCGGGGAGCGCGCGAGAGCCTTCATCTCCACCTACGGCCTGATCCTGATCCTGGCCGCTCTGCCGGTCTACTACGGGATCTCCGACCTCGTCAACGACGGGAACCTGACGAGGCTCGGCAACAACCTGATCGCCGGCCTGTCCAACGGCGCCATCTGGGCGCTGATCGCGATCGGCTACACGCTCGTCTACGGCATCGTCGAGCTCATCAACTTCGCCCACGGCGAGGTCTTCATGATCGGCTCGTTCGTCGCCGCGAGCTTCTTCGGCACCGTCGGCCTGACTGCCGCCACAGGCATCGCCGGCCTCGTGCTCGGGCTCGCCCTGACCCTCGTCGTCTGCATGCTGGCGTCGGGGATGCTCAACGTGATGATCGAGCGGGTGGCCTACCGGCCACTGCGCAACGCGCCCAAGCTCGCGCCGCTCATCACCGCGGTCGGCATGTCGTTCATCCTGCAGAACGTCGGCCTGCTGTGGCGCGGCGGCTCGCAGGAGGGGATCGCCGACCTCATCAACGCCCAGAAGGAGCTCGTCACGATCGGCGGCGTCCAGATCGACAACGGCGACGTGCTGTCGGTCGGCGTCACGATCCCGCTCGTGCTCCTGATGACCGCCTTCATCGCCCGCAGCCGCCTGGGCAAGGCCATGCGCGCCACCGCGCAGGACCCCGAGGCCGCGCGGCTGATGGGCATCAACGTGGACACCACGATCTCGCTGACGTTCCTGCTCGGCGGCATGCTTGCGGGCGCCGCCGGCCTCATCTACGCCCTCTACCAGACGACGATCTGGTACTTCCAGGGCTTCACGGCCGGCCTCATCGCCTTCACGGCGGCGGTGATGGGCGGCATCGGGAACATCCGGGGAGCGGTGCTCGGCGGGCTGATCATCGGCTTCATCCAGCAGATCTCCGACAACCGCATCGGCACGGAGTGGACACCGGCGCTCGTGTTCGCTTTCCTCGTGCTGATCATGGTCTTCAAGCCGTCGGGGCTGCTCGGCGAACAGACGAGGGAGGCGGGATGAGCACCACGGCAGTTCCACCCCCGGCACCCGTGTCGGCCGAGCCGCGCTCCTCCCTGGGCGCCAAGCTCTCCACGCCGAAGATGCAGAAGCTGATCCTCCCGATCGTCTTCCTGCTGCTGATGGCGCTCGTGCCGTTCGTGCTCGACGAGAGCTCGCCGCTGCTGCGCGACGCGACGCTCGCGGCCGCCTACGTGGTGATGGCGCTCGGGCTCAACATCATCGTGGGCTTCGCGGGCCTCCTCGACCTCGGCTACGTGGCGTTCTTCGCGATCGGCGCCTACACGGTCGGGTGGCTGGGCTCGCTGTTCTTCGGCGAGGTCAACGGCGGGGAGGGCATCCACATCGGGGTCACGGGCTTCGCCGCCAACCTGCCGGGCATCCACCTGAACTTCCTGATCATCCTGGTGGCCGCGATCGTGTTCACGACGATCGCCGGCATGGTCATCGGCCTGCCGACCCTGCGGCTCCGGGGCGACTACATCGCGATCGTGACCCTGGCCTTCGGCGAGATCATCGGCGACATCGCCGAGAACGGCGACAGCCTCGCGATCGGCGAGTACAAGCTGACCAGCGGCAAGCAGGGCATCACCCCGGTCGACAAGATCGACCTGCCGTTCATGGAGCCCTTCAAGCTCGGGGCGCTCGACGGGCGCCCGTGGTTCTGGGTGGCGCTGGCGCTCGTCGCGCTCGTGCTCTTCGTGAACTTCCGCCTGCGCGACTCTCGCCTCGGGCGGGCGTGGATCGCGCTGCGCGAGGACGAGGTGGCCGCCTCGAGCATGGGCATCCCGCTCGTGAAGACGAAGCTGCTGGCCTACGGCACCGGCGCCGCGTTCGGCGGCATGTCGGGGGCGTTCCTGGGCTCGTACCTCAACACGGTGAACTCCGACCAGTTCCAGTTCGCGTTCTCGATCTTCATCCTCGCGATGGTGATCCTCGGGGGCCTCGGCTCGATCTGGGGGGTGGTGGTCGGAGCGATCGCGCTCTCGTTCATCAACTTCCGGCTGATACCCGAGCTCCGCGACGCGCCATCGCTGGTCGGGCTCGACTTCCAGCTCACCGACCTGTCGTTCGGGATCTTCGGCTTCCTGCTGGTGATCATGATGGTCATGCGGCCGGAGGGGCTGCTGCCGGAACGGCGGCGCCAGATGGAGCTCGAGGAGGAAGTCGGCACGGCCGGCGACAGCGTCTACTCGGTGCGCGGATGACCGGCGCCGTGGCGGAGCCCCAGGGCGAGCCGTTCGCGATCCCCGACAACGCGCTGCTGTCGGCGGAGGGCGTCACGAAGGTCTTCGGCGGCCTGACGGCCGTCGGCGGGGTGGACTTCTGCATCCCGCAGCGGTCGATCGTCTCGATCATCGGCCCCAACGGCGCCGGCAAGACGACGTTCTTCAACATGCTGACGGGCCTCTACAAGCCGACGCTCGGCCGGATCCGCTTCGACGGCAAGGACATCACCCGCGGCCGGCCCGACAAGATCATGGCGCTCGGCATGGCGCGCACGTTCCAGAACATCCGGCTGTTCGCGACGATGACTGCCGTCGAGAACGTGATGGTCGGCCAGCACGCCCGCATGAAGGGCGGGCTGTTCGGCTCGATCATCCGCACGCCGGGCGTCCGCAAGGAGGAGAAGCAGGCGGAGGCCAAGGCGCGCGAGGAGCTCGAGTACGTGGGGATCAAGAGGAACCTCCACGACCAGCTCGCGATCAACCTCGCCTACGGCGACCAGCGCCGCGTGGAGATCGCGCGGGCGCTGTCGTCGGATCCCAAGCTCCTCCTGCTCGACGAGCCGACGGCGGGCATGAACCCGCAGGAGTCCGCCCAGCTCACGCAGTTCATGAACCGGCTGCGCGACGAGCGCGGCCTCTCCATCCTGCTCATCGAGCACGACATGAAGGTGGTCATGGGAGTCTCGGAGTACGTCACCGTGCTCGACCACGGAGAGAAGATCTCCGAGGGCGAGCCGACGAAGGTGCGCGCCGACCCGAAGGTCGTCGAGGCCTACCTCGGCAAGCAGGGGTAGCGATGTCCTACCTCGTCGTCGACGACATCCAGACCTACTACGGCAACATCCAGGCGCTGAAGTCCATCTCGCTCGAGGTCGAGGAGGGCGAGTGCGTGACGCTGATCGGCTCCAACGGGGCCGGCAAGTCGACCACGTTGCGCTCGATCTCCGGACTCAGCCCGGCGCGCTGCGGCTCGATCCGCTTCCGCGGCGAGGAGATCTCCCAGCTGCCGCCCCAGGAGATCGTCGGCCTGGGGATCTGCCAGTCGCCCGAGGGGCGCAAGACCTTCTCGCGCATGACGGTGCGCGAGAACCTCGAGCTCGGCGCGTACCTGCGCCGCGACCACGACGGGATCGAGAGCGACCTCAAGCGGGTCTTCGACCTCTTCCCGCGCCTCGACGAGCGCCAGAAGCAGAAGGCGGGCACGATGTCGGGCGGCGAACAGCAGATGCTGGCGATTGGCCGGGCGATGATGGGCCGGCCGAAGCTGCTGCTTCTCGACGAGCCCTCCATGGGGATCTCGCCGATCCTCACGGAGCGCATCTACGAGACGATCGCCGAGATCAACCAGCAGGGGACGACGATCCTGCTGGTGGAGCAGAACGCGAACTTCGCGCTCGACGTCTCCACGCGCGGCTACGTGCTCGAGACCGGCAAGGTCGTCATGTCCAACGCGTCGGACGCCCTGCGCACCGACCCCGAAGTCCAGAAGGCCTACCTCGGAACATGACCGTCTTCGCGCTCCTGGGCGCCAACGCCCTCTTCCTGATGTACGCGTGGATGGCGTGCGCGATCGTCGCCTCCTACCTCTCGGGCCGCAAGGGCTACGGGGAGAAGGCCGGCCTGGCCACCGGGCTGCTGCTGTTCGTGCTCGCGCCGGTCATCTGGCTGCTGTGGCCGGCCAAGCCCGAGTCGAAGTGGAAGCGGCTCGGGCCCTTCGGCCGCGGCGACGAGAAGCGCGGCGCGACGGGCAACACCGAGGCGACCGGCGCCACCGCGGCCAAGTAGCGCCTCCGGGCGGCTACTTGCCGACGGCCGAACGCAGCGCCTCGTCGAGGTCGGGATGGCGGTAGCGGTACCCGAGCGCCTGCGCGCGCTCGGGCACCACGCGCTGCCCCTTCGTCACGATCTCCGCCATCTCCCCGTACAGCGCGCGGATGGCGAGGGCGGGAACCGGCGAGAACGCGGGGCGGCGCAGCGCCCGGCCGAGCGCCTTGGAGAACGCCTTGTTGGTCACGGGCGCCGGGGCGCTCGCGTTGACGGGCCCCGTCCAGCGCTCGTCGTCGACGGCCGCGAGCAGGATCCCCACGACGTCGTCGACGTGAATCCACGGCATGTACTGCTGGCCGCCCGCCACCGGGCCGCCAACGCCCATCCGGAACGGCAGCAGCATCTTCGCGAGCGCACCGCCCCGGCGGTCGAGCACGACGCCCGTGCGGATCTTGACCACCCGCACGCCGAGCTCGGCCACGCGGTCGGCCTCGCGCTCCCAGGCCAGGCAGACCTGGGCGAGGAAGTCGCTGCCGGCGGGTGTGTCCTCGGTGAGGACCTCGTCGCCGTGGGGGCCGTAGTAGCCCACCGCCGAGGAGGAGACGAGCACCCGCGGGCGCGGTTCGGCGGCGCGCAGGCCGGCGACCAGGTTGCGGGTGCCGAGCTCGCGCGAGGCGAGGATGCGCTGCTTGGCCTCCGCGTTCCAGCGCTGGGCGACGGGCTCGCCGGCGAGGTTGACGACGCCGTCGCGGCCGTCGAGCGCCTCGCGCGGCGCCGCGCCGGCGTCCGGGTCCCAGCGCACGACCTGCACGCCGGCGCCGAGCGCAGGGCGTGCACGATCCGGGTTGCGCGAGAGCACGGTGACCTCGTCGCCGCGGGCCGTGAGCTCGCGGACGAGCCTCGTCCCGATCGTCCCCGTCGCCCCCGTGATCGCCACCCGCATGGTTGCTCCTCTCACTCGTCGTCGGGGGAGGTACGGTCGGCGGGCGCCGCGTGATCACCCCGCGCGCCGCCATCGCCCCCGCCGCCGTGGGGGGGCACTATGACGCCCTCGACCGCTGGTACCGCGAGATCTGGGGCGAGCACGTCCACCACGGGCTGTGGGAGGAGCGGCGGCTGGCCCCGGAGGCGGCCGCCCGCAGGCTCGCGGAGCGCGTCGGCGACCTCGCGGCGATCCGAGCAGGGGAGGGGGCGCGGGTCGCGGACG
>JALYMV010000180.1 GCA_030773575.1 Actinomycetota bacterium | reverse complement strand
TCGGCCGCCCCTCCGAGCAGTCGGAGTTGTTGATCGGATCGGCGTTCTGGTTGCCCTGGAAGTCCGGCGCGCCCGTGCACTGGTTGGTGAGGACGCGCAGCCTGAGGTGCGTGGCCTCGGTGTCGGGGACGTCGAAGAAGCGCGCCGTGAGCTCCGGCACCCGGGTACGGGGCCGGACGGAGGGGAACGCGTCATCGGGGCTCGTGTAGATGGAGCGGAACGCGTCCTTGCCCGCGCACTGCTCGTTGGCGGCGTCCGCCGTGCAGGCGAGGATCTCGAACTTCCGCAGCGCCGAGAAGCGGTTCTGCGTCGAGCTGTCGCCACCGACGTCGTTCGGCTCCCGGCTGCGCGGCGCCGGGCTGAGCCTGGCGCTCCGCCGGCGGCGGCGCGAACACCTGGAACTCGGCCGCCCGGACGATGTCGCCCTGCGACGCGATCAGGATCGGCCGCCCCTCCGAGCAGTCGGAGTTGTTGATCGGATCGGCGTTCTGGTTGCCCTGGAAGTCGGGCGCGCCCGTGCACTGGTTGGTGAGGACCCGCAGCCTGACGTGCGTGGCCTCCGTGTCGGGGACGTCGAAGAAGCGCGCCGTCAGTTCCGGCACCCGCGTGCGGGGCCGGACGGAGGGGAACGCGTCGTCCGGACTCGTGTAGATGGAGCGGAACGCGTCCCTGCCCGCGCACTGCTCGTTGGCGGCATCCGCCGTGCAGGCGAGGATCTCGAACTTCCGCAGCGCCGAGAAGCGGTTCTGCGTCGCGTTGTCCCCGCCGACGTCGTTCGGCTCCCGGCTGCGCAGGATGGAGGACACCTGCACCCGGTCGACCATCTGACGGCCGCCGGCGAGATCGACGGTGAAGTTGCGTCCCTCGACGGTGCGCGGGCGCTCCTGCTCGTCGTCCTCGGCGGTGTCGTCCTCGCTGCCGGCGAAGGAGGCCCACGTCGTCTCCTCCGTGTCGTCGATCAGGTTGTTGAGCAGCGCGGCGCGGCGGGCGTCGTTGCTGTCCCTCCCGCCGGCGTTGCCGGTGATCGTCGCGCCGGAGGCCTTCGAGGCGAGGTTGACGGGCATCTCGACCGTCAGCGCGCCGCGCTCGCCGGCCTTGACGGTGCGGCGGAACTTCTGCAGGCCGAAGCCCTCCGACCGCACGATGAAGTCATAGGTGCCGGGCACCAGGACGACGTCGGTCCCGATGTCCTTGGTCTCCGGGTCCGTGTCGGCCACGGGGGTGGTCCGCGCCTCGTAGGCCCCGATGAAGAGCTGGGCCTTCCCGGGCGCGGGGCCTCCCGCGAACGGGGCGGTACCGAACGTCAGCACCCCCTCGTCGTCGGCGGTCAGGGACTCGAAGCTCGGCTTCGGGCTGACGTCCGACGGCGGGCTCGACCTGACGTTGCGGGGATCCTCGGCCGCCTTCTCGCCCAGCCCTCGCCTGGCGAAGGCCCCCCATAGCTCAGCCTGGTTGGCGGCGCCGAAGCGGGTCACGTCGGCGGCGAGGTAGGCGTCGCGGGCATCGACCATCGAGACGTCGGACTGCATGAGCAGGAAGGCGTCGAACATGATCTGCACCCAGCGGCGGTTGCCCGGGCACTGGTCGGCCGGCACCGCGCCGTCGGCGCAACGCTCCTGCAGACCCTTGTCCGTGGACGGGAAGGTCCGGTCGTACTTGCGGTTGAGCGCGGAGCGGATGTCGAAGTTCACCGCGCTCCAGATCTCGCCGTCGGCGTGCACCTGGGCGCCCGTCAGGTCGTAGCCGATGTTGGAGTAGTTGAGCGGGCTGTCGTTCATCCCGTAGTTGCGGATGCCCGCCTGGCGGTCACCCGTGACGTACGGACCCACGGCGAACGGGTTCTCGTTCGCGGTGGGAACGAAGCTGTACTCGTTGAGGTACTCGACGGCGACCAGGTCCGACCACGACTCGCCCATCGAGCCGCCCTCGCGGGTGGTGAGCCCGGAGTCTGGGCCGCCCACCATCCGGTTGGAGATCGCGTGGGTGTACTCGTGGCCGATGACCGACATGTCGTAGTCGCCGTCGACGCACGGCGAGTAGAACGCGCCGGCGATCGGCTGCCACAGGTACATGTTGGTCAGCCCGGGGATTCCGTCGGGCGGGGTGGTCTGGTTCGCGTTATCGCGGCCCATGAAGGTCGGCGGCCCGAAGGCCACGGCGCCGGCCTGGGCGTTGCCGGCCTCCGGGTCGAGCGCGTTATCGGCGGAGTTGCGACCGAAGTTGTTGTTCTGCAGGTTGAAGCTCTTCTCGGTGAAGCCGAGCTGGTAGGACCAGTCGTGCATCCGGTTGTGCATCGCGAACAGGTTCACGGTGGCCGCGAGGATGTCGTTGTTGTTGTTGTTGGGGCCGAAGGCCGTGGTCGGGTTGCAGCGGGCCCTGCTCCAAGCGTTCGTCCACGTCGCCCGCGCGCCCGTGCTGGTGTACTCGCGCCTGGCGCTCACGGCCTGCTGGCCGGGCCGGGTCCGCGTGCGGAAGTTCTCCCAGTTCTCCGTGGTCGTGGCGGCGTTGCCCTGGGTGGTCTCGGTCGGCAGGGCCGGACCGGTCGCCGTCGCCTGCTCGGTGTCCCACTCGCCCGTGCGCTCGGGCGTGCCGATCGTGCCGATCTTGTCGCCCATCGGCTCGGCGCCCTTGAGGACGCGCTGGCATCCCTCGGCCGGCTCCCAGCACCAGATCTCACGGTTGTCGGTCGAGTCCTTGGGGTCCAGTGGCGGGTTGGCTGGGAAGACCTGCCACCTCGCCTGGGCGTAGTCGACGCGGCTGGTGCGGTAGAGCACGTCGCCCGTGCGGGCGTCGATGAAGTGGGTGACCGCGAACGGGCCCTCGTCGTTGTCGAGGATCAGGGTCTCCCACGCCGTGCGCGTCCCCTGCGGGGTGGGCAGGGCGACCAGGCGGGCGCGCTGGGTCTCCGCGGAGCCCTCGACGCCGAACTCGAACCAGCCGCGGTTCAGGCCGCCGGCCGAGATGGCGTCCGCGGCGAGGTTCCTGCCGACGTCGGCGGCGGCGGCGCGGTAGGCATCGACGGCGGTCAGCGTGGCGGGCGCGGGGGCGCCGGCGTCGCCGCTCAACGACGAGGAGACGTAGGTGATCTTGCCGTCGACCACGCCGACGGCGACGAGGCCGTCCTGGGTCGGCTTGAGGTCGCCGAAGCGCTGGCGCAGCAGGACGGCGTGGCCCTTGCCGAGCGGCGCGTCGTTGACGAGCTCGAGATCGGCGATCGCCTCGGGGCTGAGGCGGAACAGGTCGCGGTTGGCGGTGAGGAAGGCGCGGGCGGCGGCGGGAGCGTCGTCGCCGAGGCCCGTCGCGAGGTAGCCGCCGTGGCGGATCAGCGTGGAGGGCGTGCCGAAGGCGTTCCAGCGCACGCGCGTGCCGAGGCGGTCGGCCGCCGCCCGCTGAGCGGCCGTCGGGGCGACGCGGCCAGTACGGGCGTCGCGGTTGAAATCAGGGGCGTCCTCGTTCTGGAAGCCCTGGGTGTGACCGTGCTCGTCCTCGGCGGCCACGGCGCTCCCCGCGCCCCCGCCGGCGAGCGCAAGCCCCGCCAGTACCGCCAGCCCCGCCCGTCGCATACGTCCCATGCCCGCCCCCGGTCGCTCTTGGTCGAGCGATGCACACTAGGACATGAATCCGGTGCGTCGCGCCGGTTGGTTCTGCGGCTGACCAACTAGGCGCCGTGGCACTTCTTGAACTTCTTGCCGCTCCCGCACCAGCACGGGGCGTTGCGGCCGATCGCCTCCGTCTCGTCGACGCGGCGCTGCTGGACGAGCCGGGACTCCTCCATCTCGCCGGCCTCCTCGGGATCGACGGCATAGCCCTCGCCCCCGTAGGCGCTCGGCTGGTCGTCGAGCGTGCCGCCCGAGTAGCTGAGCGCCGCGGGGCCGCCCGTGGCGGTGGCGGCGCCGGGCGCCGGGACGGCCGGCTGCGAGCTGCCGTTCTCGCCCTCGATCTGGATCTCGACGTTGTAGACCATCTTCGCGAAGTCGGACCAGATCGAGTTCATGAGATCCTGGAAGAGCGTGAACGCCTCGTTCTTGTAGGCGACGATCGGCTCGATCTGCGCGAAGCCGCGGAGGTGGATGCCCTCGCGCAGGTAGTCCATGTCGTAGAGGTGCTCGCGCCAGCGCTGGTCGATGATCTGCAGCAGCAGGTAGCGCTCGAGCGCGCGCATGAGCTCCTCGCCGAGCTCCGCCTCGCGCTGGTCGTAGAGCTTGAGCGCGTCGTCGGCGAGCAGCCGCTTGAGCTCCTCGCGGTCGACCTGCTCGCGGTCGAGGTCGTCCGGGGCGAAGTCGACCTCGAAGATCTGGTCGAGCTGGACCCAGAGCCCGTCGAGGTCCCACTCCTCGATGTAGTCGCCCGGCGTGTACTCCTCGACGAGCCGGTCGACGACGTCGGCGATCTGCTCGCGCGCCACGGGCCCCATGTCGCGGCCCTCGAGGACCTCGTCGCGGTACTGGTAGACGACCTCGCGCTGCTGGTTCATGACGTCGTCGTACTCGAGCACGCGCTTGCGGATGAGGAAGTTCTGCTCCTCGACCTTCTTCTGGGCGCCCTCGATCTGCTTGGAGAGCATCTTGGCCTCGATCGGCTCCTCCTCGCCCGCCTCGTTGACGGGGCCGAGGCGGTCGAGGATGCGGTAGATGCGGTCGCCGGCGAACAGGCGGACGAGGTCGTCCTCGGCCGAGAGGAAGAAGCGCGACTCGCCGGGGTCGCCCTGGCGGCCGGAGCGGCCGCGCAGCTGGTTGTCGATCCGGCGCGACTCGTGGCGCTCGGTGCCGCAGATGTAGAGGCCGCCGGCCTCGAGCACCTGCTCGCGGGCGTCCTCGATCCGCGCCTCGATCGCAGGGAGGATCTCGGCGAAGCGCTCGTCGTAGTCGGGGTCGCCGGGCTTGAGGCCGAGCTTGGCCAGCTCGAGCGCCGTCTGGTGCTCTGCGTTGCCGCCCAGCTTGATGTCGACGCCGCGGCCGGCCATGTTGGTGGCGATGGTCACCGCGCCGGGCCGGCCCGCCTCGGCGATCGTCTCGCCCTCGCGCTCGGCGTACTCCGGCTTGGCGTTGAGGACGGAGTGCTTGATCTGAAGCTTGTCCAGGCGGGCGCCGAGCATCTCGGACGTCTCGACGGAGACCGTGCCGACCAGGATGGGCTGGCCGCGCTCGTGGCGGGCGGCCAGCTCGCGCACGAGGGCGTTCCACTTGCCCTCCTTCGTCTTGAAGACCTGGTCGTTCTCGTCCCGGCGGATCATCGGGCGGTTCGTCGGGATCTGGACGACGGGCAGCTTGTAGATCTTCATGAACTCGGTCGCCTCGGTCAGCGCCGTGCCCGTCATGCCCGCGAGCTTCTCGTACATGCGGAAGTAGTTCTGCAGCGTGATCGTCGCGAGGGTCTGGTTCTCCTCCTGGACCCGGACGCCCTCCTTGGCCTCCACGGCCTGGTGCAGGCCCTCCGACCAGCGCCGCCCTTCGAGGATGCGGCCGGTGAACTCGTCGATGATCTTCACCTCGCCGTCGACCACCGCGTAGTCGACGTCGCGCTTGTAGAGCGACTCGGCCTTCAGGGCCTGGTTGAGGTGGTTGACGAGGCTGCCGTTCTCCGCGCGGTAGAGGTGGTCGATGCCGAGGAAGCGCTCCGCCTTGGCGACGCCCTGCTCGGTGACCGCGACGGTCTTGTGCTTCTCGTCGAACTCGTAGTCGTAGTCGGCGACGAAGCCCTTCTTGGCCTTCGGATCGAGGCCCTCGGGCTTCTTGCCGGGCTTCAGCCGCGGGGCGAGCTTGGCGAACTTCGCGTAGAGGTCGGCGGCCTGCTCGGGGGCGCCCGAGATGATCAGCGGCGTGCGCGCCTCGTCGATGAGGATGTTGTCGACCTCGTCGACGATCGCGTACGGGTGGGAGGCCTTCGGCTTGCCGTCCTCGGTGTAGCGGCCGCCGAACTGGACCTTCTCGTCGAGCGTCGTGGCCATGTTGTCGCGCAGGTAGTCGAAGCCGAACTCGGAGTTGGTGCCGTAGGTGATGTCGGCCGCGTAGGCGTCGCGCTTCTCGTCGTAGGGCTGCATGTTCTGCAGCACGCCGAGCGAGAGCCCCATGAAGGTGTAGATGGGGCTCATCCACTCCGCGTCGCGGCGGGCGAGGTAGTCGTTGACCGTCACGACGTGGACGCCCGTGCCCGGCAGCGCGTTGAGGACGACCGCGAGGGTGGCGGTGAGGGTCTTGCCCTCGCCCGTCTTCATCTCGGCGATCGCGCCGCCGTGCAGGACCATGCCGCCGATGAGCTGGACGTCGAAGTGGCGCATGCCCATCGTGCGCCTGGAGACCTCGCGGGTGACCGCGAAGGACTCGTGGAGCAGGTCGTCGAGGGACTCGCCGTTGCGGGCGCGCTCGCGCAGGGAGGCCGCCTGCTCGCGCAGCTCGTCGTCGTCGAGCAGCTCGAGCTCGGGCTCCCACGCGTTGATCTTCTCGACGCGCTTGGCGTAGGTGCGGAACTGCTTGCCCTCGCCAACCCGCAGGGCCCGGTCCAGGATCGACATGGTGTGAGGGTACTAAGCTGAAAGGGGCCTGGCCGGGCCTCCGGCCGGGGCGTGAGAGCTCAGACGGCGGCGATGCCGTCGCCCGGCGCCTCGGGCGGTATCGCGTAGGGCGCCGGGGCGGAGGAACGGCCCTCGCGGCGGTTGCGGCGCTTGTCGCGGTGGCGCTTGACCTGACGCGCCATGTCGTCGGCGATCAGGTTGATCGCGTGGCCCATGTCGCGGGAGGAGTCCTTGGCCCGGAGGGTCGCGCCCTTGAGGTACAGGGTCGCCTCCGCGCACTGGGAGTCGGGGTTCGAGGGGTTGCGCTCCTCGTAGAGCTCGACCTCGAGGACCGCCAGCTCGGAGACCTGCTTTCCCACCCTGTCGAAGCGTCGCGCGACCTGCTCGCGAAGCTCTTCGGACACCGGCAGGTTGCGTCCCTTGACCTCGATGCGCATGGGACCCCTTTCTGTGGCGGGTGACTGCTGGCACCGATACTAGGGGGGCCGGCGGCCGTTGTGAACGGCTCAACTTCGACGGTCGGATGCCGACCTAGGGAACGTGGCCACGACGAGCTCCCGCACCCCCGCGCTGCCCGACGCGCTCGGCTCCCCGCAGCCCGAGGTCGCCGTCGTGCGCCAGCCCATCGCCGACGAGCGCCACGGGATCGTCGGCTACGAGCTGCTCTTCGACGCGGCGCGCCAGTCCGGCGACCACTCCCAGGACGCCCGCGCGACCTCCGCGCTGATCGCCGACGCGTTCGGCGACATCGGCCTCGAGCGGCTCGCCGGCCGCCACCCCGCCTGGCTCTCCATCGCCCGCAACTTCCTCGTCGAGGTCGGGCCGCCGCCCGTGCGCCCCGACCGCGCCGTCCTGCAGATCGCCGCCTACCCGGCGCGCGAGGACCTGCTCGCGCTGCTGCAGAAGCTCTCGCGCGGCGGCTACTCGCTGGCGCTCACCGACTTCGAGGGCGACGTCGACCTCGGCGCCCTGCTCGACATCTGCTCCATCGTCAAGGTCGACGTCGAGGGCAAGACGGACGACGAGCTGGCCCGCGCGGTCGCCGCGCCGAACGCCGCAGGCTCGCTGCTCGTCGCCAGGGGCGTGTCCTCCGCCGAGGAGTTCGAGCGCTGCCGGGAGTTCGGCTTCTCCTACTTCCAGGGCGACTTCTTCTGCAAGCCGCGCGAGATGCGCTACCGCGGCGTGTCGGCCGGCTCGGTCGGCTCCCTGCAGACGCTGGCCGGCCTCAGCGGCGCCGACGTCGGCTTCGAGGAGCTCGAGAAGATCATCACCTCCGACGTCGGGCTCTCGCTCAAGCTGCTGCGCTACGTCAACTCGGCCTTCTTCGCGCTGCCGCGGACGATCGGCTCGGTCCGCGAGGCGCTCGGGATGCTCGGGACCCGCATGGTGCGCCGCTGGGCGCTCGTGGTCGCCATGGCCGACAACCCCAACACGCCCGACGAGCTCGTGGCGGTCGCGCTCCAGCGCGCGCGCATGTGCGAGCGCCTCGGCGCGATCGGCTCCCCGCAGGACCGCGAGGTGCTCTTCACGATCGGCCTCTTCTCCGTCGCCGACGCGCTGCTCGGCGCGCCGATGGAGGAGGTCCTCTCCACCCTCCCGTTCTCCATGGAGATCGAGGCGGCGCTCCTGCACCACGAGGGCCCGAAGGGCGAGCTGCTCGCCGCGGTCCTCGAGTACGAGCACGGCACCTTCCCCGAGCAGCCCGTCACCGGCTCCCCGGTCTCCATCGCGGGCGCCTACCGCGAGGCGCTCGAGTACGCCGACGAGGCGACGCGCACGGTGCGCGGCGAGCTCGGCGACGACGCCTGAGTGAGCGCCCTCACAGCGTCCGCGCGTAGGCCATCGCGGTGACGTGCCGCGTGCCCGCGGCGCGAAGGGCGCGGGCGCAGGCGTCGAGGGTGGCGCCGGTCGTGTGGACGTCATCGACGAGCACCGCGTGCGCGGGGACGATGCCGCGGGCCTCGATACGCAGTCGCCCCTCCGCGCGGCGCTCGGCGC
>JALYMV010000179.1 GCA_030773575.1 Actinomycetota bacterium | reverse complement strand
TCCCCGAGCCGGCCGAGCTCGGCCGGCTCCTGCGCGAGTTCCCCGACGAGCTCGGGCCGGCCTGAGCGCGTCGTCAGCGCCCGCGCGGGCCTGCGAGCCGGACGGCCCACGTGCCAACGGTCCGGGTGCGCCCGCTCCGCTGTGCGCGCAGCGTCCCGCCTCCCAGCGCCCGCTCGACGTACGGCCCGAGCAGGGCGGCGACCGAGCGGCGGTGACCCCCGTCACGCCGCTCCGGTCAGGACGCCGTCCCAGTGGCCCACCATGCCGCGAGGACGATTCCGGGCCGGCGCCGATCCGCCGCCCGTCATGCGAACATGTGTTCGTCGTGTACGCCGAGCTGCACTGTCACTCCGCCTTCTCCTTCCTCGACGGCGCCTCCCAGCCCGACGAGCTGATGGAGGCCGCGGCGCGGCTCGGCCACGACGTCCTCGCGCTGACGGACCACAACTCCCTCTCGGGGTCCATGGAGCTCGCGCAGGCCGCGCTGACCACGGGCGTGCGAGCCATCCACGGCGCGGAGTTCGACCTCGAGGGCGGGCGGCACGTGACCCTGCTCGTCGAGGACGAGCAGGGTTGGCGCAACCTCTGCCGCATCGTCACCCGCGCGCATGTGCACGACCGCGACCCCGGCGACCCGCCGCCGCAGGTCCCGCTCGGGACGCTCGAGGAGCACGCCGCCGGGCTCGTCTGCCTCAGCGGCTGCGCGGGGCGCGGGGTCCACGACGAGCCGACGGCGCGCCGGCTGCTCGCCGCCTTCGGCCCCGACCACCTGCGGGTGGAGCTCCAGCGCCCCTTCCAGCGCCACGACCGCGCGCTCAACGCGCGGCTGGCCCGGCTGGCCGAGCGGCTCGGGGTCCCCTGCGTGGCGACGGGCAACGTCCACGCCCACGCCCGCCACCGCGCCCCGCTGCAGGACGCGTTCGTCGCGCTGCGCCACCACCAGACGCTGGACTCCTCGGAGCCCGTGCGCCGCGGCAACACCGCCCACGTGCTCGCCTCCCCGGCCGCGATGGCCGCCCGCTTCGCCGACCATCCCGCCGCGGTGGCCGAGTCGCGCGCGCTGGCCGATCGGCTGCGCTTCGACCTCACGCAGGACCTCGGCTACCGCTACCCCGGCGCGGAGGACGCGCAGGCCGACCGCAAGCTCGCCGGGCTCTGCCGTGCGCGCTTCGACACGCGCTATCCGTCCGGCAACGCCTACCGCTCCGAGGCGCTCGAGCGCCTGGAGGAGGAGCTGCGGGTCATCGAGGCGCTCGGCCTGGCCGGCTTCTTCATCCTCCACCACGAGCTGCTCGAGCTCGCGCGCGAGGTGGCGGCCGAGGTGCGCGGCAGCGGGACGGCGCGGGCGCTGCTGCCGCCGGGGCGCGGGCGGGGGTCGAGCGTCTCCTCGATCGTCTGCTACCTCACCGGGCTCTCACACATCGACCCGGTCGCCAACGAGCTCTTCCTCGGGCGCTTCCTCAACGAGGAGCTCACCGCGCTGCCCGACATCGACCTCGACTTCCCGCGCGACATCCGCGAGGTCCTCATCCCGCGCATCCACGACCGCTACGGGCGCGAGCGCTCGGCGCTCGTCGCGGCGTTCCCGACCTTCAAGGTCCGGGGGGCGATCCGCGAGCTGGGCAAGGTGCTCGGGCTGCCGCCGGGGGAGATCGAGCGGGTCGCCCGCGGCGCGGAGCCGTTCGGCTCGGGCGACGTGCGCCACGACGTCGAGGTCGGATTGGGGGCGCACCGCGAAGGGCGCTGGGCGTGGCTCGTGCGGCTGGCCGAGGAGGCCTACGGGCTGCCGCGCCACCTCTCCCAGCACTCGGGCGGGATGATCGTCTCCACCCGCCCGCTGATCGACTGCTGCCCCGTCCTGCCCGCGGCGATGGAGGGTCGCCAGCTCTGCCAGTGGGACAAGGACTCCTGCTCGGACGCGGGCTTCCTGAAGATCGACCTGCTCGGGCTGGGGATGCTCTCGGCGGTCGAGCGCTGCGTGGAGTCGATCGCGGCCACCCGCGGCGAGCGGATCGACCTCTCGCGGATCCCGTTCGACGACGCGGAGACCTACGCGGCGATCCAGACCGCCGACACGATGGGCGTCTTCCAGATCGAGAGCCGCGCGCAGATGGCGTCGCTGCGGCGCACGCAGCCCGAGTCGCTCGACGACCTGACGATCCAGGTCGCGATCGTGCGGCCGGGGCCGATCGTCGGCGGGGCGGTCAACCCGTACATCGCCCACCGCCAGCGGCTGCGCGAGGACCCGTCCTTCCAGGTCCCCTACCCGCACCCGTCGCTCGAGCCCGTGCTGCGCGACACCCTCGGGACGATCATCTTCCAGGACCAGGTGCTCGAGGTCGCGATGGCGTTCGCCGGCTTCTCACCGGGAGAGGCCGAGGGGCTGCGGCGGGCGATGAGCCGCAAGCGCTCCGCGGCGGCGATCGAGGCCCACCACGCCCGCTTCGTGGAGGGCGCCGCGCGGACCAACGGGGCGGACGCCGCCACCGCCGAGCGGGTGTGGGAGATGGTGCAGGGCTTCTCGGGCTTCGGCTTCCCCAAGGCCCACGGCGCGGCGTTCGGGCTGCTCGCCTACCAGTCGACCTGGCTGCGGGTCCACTACAAGCCGGAGTTCCTGTGCGCGCTGCTCAACGAGCAGCCGATGGGCTTCTATCCCGCCGACGCGCTCGCCCACGAGGCCCAGCGGGCCGGCGGCGGTGTGGAGATCGCGAGCGTGGACGTCAACCAGAGCGCCGTCGAGTGCACGGTGGAGGCCGGCGGGCGGGTGCGGCTGGGGCTCGGCTACGTGGCCGGCGCGCGGGCCGACGAGGTCGCCGCGCTGGTCGCCGAGCGTGAGCGCGGCGGACCGTTTCGGTCGGTGGGGGAGCTCGCCTCGCGCG
>JALYMV010000178.1 GCA_030773575.1 Actinomycetota bacterium | reverse complement strand
CCACGACCGCGAGGTAGGCCTCTCCCGGCTCGGCGCCCATCGCGGCGACGTCGGAGAGCGCGCCGGCCAGCGCGCGGTGCCCGACGTCGGCCGGCGCGGTCCGCTCGGAGCGGAAGTGGGTGCCGTCGACCATCACGTCGACGGAGGTGACCGCGAACGCCCGGGCCCGCACGACGGCGGCGTCGTCGCCGATCCAGCGCACGACGCGGCTGCCCTCGCGCGGCGCCAGCGCGGCGCGCAGGGCCTCGATGAGCGCGAGCTCCCCCATGGGGGATCAGTCTGAAGCGCGCGGGACGACTGGCGCCCCGCGCACCATCAGCGGTGCCGGTAGACGATCCGCGCGCGGTCGAGGTCGTATGGCGAGACCTCGACGCGAACCCGATCCCCCGGCAGGATCCGGATCCTGAAGCGGCGCATCTTCCCGGCGACGTGCCCGAGGACCATGTGGTCGTTGTCGAGCTTCACCCTGAACATGGCGTTCGGGAGAGCTTCGACGACCTCGCCCTCGAACTCGACCTTTTCTTCCTTCGGCAAGCTAGATGACCCGGACGTTGGTCGCCTGGGGACCCTTCTGGCCTTCGCCAAGGTCGAACTGCACCTTCGCGCCCTCCGCAAGCGTGCGGAACCCGTCTCCGGAGATACCGGAGAAGTGGACGAACGCGTCCTTCCCCCCGTCATCAGGGGTGATGAACCCGAAGCCCTTCTCGTCGCTGAACCACTTCACGACGCCTGTTGCCATACAACACCTCCTCATTGCTACTCAGATGCGCGAGGTGGTGCTGCCGGGCACTGCCTTCCCGCATGCTCACACCGCCGGGGTCGGCGGTTCGTACGCCGGGATGTATAGCACCAGCGGCTATTCGCCGGGTGCGGCCACGCCGCCGCCCAGCCCGGCCTCGGCCTCGCCGCCCTCGCCGGGGCCGCCGTCACTGCCGCCGCTCTCCCCGCCGGAGGGACCGTCCTCCTCGGGCGCCTCCTGAGGCGGCGCCTCGTAGAGGTCGGGGTCGTAGCCGGTGCCGCCGCCCCCTCGCCCGCCGGTGTAGGGCGCCGGGCCGGTGCCGGGCTGGCCGTTGAGGCCGTTCGTGCCCGTGTTCGGGCCGCCCTTGGAGTACTTGCCGAAGAACGGGGCGGGCTGGAATGCCTGCTTGGGCTTCTCGAAGCCGCCGCAGTAGCCGCCCTTGGCCTTGCGCATGTACTCGCCCCAGATCTGCGCCGGGTAGGTGCCGCCGTCGACGTTCTGGCCCTGGAAGAGGCCGTTCATCTGCTTGCGGTCGTTCGGGTAGCCGACCCAAACGGCCGTGGCGAGCTTGGGCGTGAAGCCGACGAACCACGCGTCGGTGTTCTTGTCCGTGGTGCCGGTCTTGCCGCCGGCGGGGCAGCCGACGTCGGCGCGGGCGCCCGTGCCCGGGGCGGAGATGTTCTTCTCGAGGATCTCGACGGCCTTGTAGGTCACCCCGTCCTCGAAGGCCTTCGTCCGCTTGACGCGGAAGCGCGGCGGCAGCTTGCGGCCCTGCTCGACCGTGCCGTCAGGAAAGACGATCTTCTTGATCGCGGTCGGCCGGTTGCGGTAGCCGCCGGAGACGATCGTGGCGTAGGCGTTGGCCATCTCGAGCGGGGAGACACCGTCGGTGAGGCCGCCGAGCGTCTCGGCCGGATAGCCGCCGAGCTTGGAGCGGATGCCGAGATCGCGCGCGGTCTTCTTGACCTCCGCCGGCCCCAGGTCCATCGCGAGCTGGATGAAGACGGAGTTGTCGGACTTCAGCGTCGCGCGCACGAGGTCGAGCTGGCCGGCGCCCGTGCGGCTGTAGGTGTTGACCTTGTAGTCCTCCTGGCCCTCGATCGGGATGACCGTCGGCGACCTGGAGACGTAGGTGGTGCGCTGCGGGTCGACGCCGCGCCGCAGCGCGGTCATCAGGGTCATCACCTTGAAGGCCGAGCCGGGCTGGCGCCTGCCCTGGGCGGCGAGGTTGAACTTCGACTTGCCGTAGGCGGCCGAGGACGCCATGGCGAGGATGTAGCCGTTCTTCGGATCGATCGTGACGATCGCCGACGAGGGGCCGACGCCCTGAAGGTTCTGGTTGATCGCCTGCCGCGCCGCCTTCTGCTTGGAGAGGTCGATCGTGGTGTAGACCTTCAGCCCGCCCTGGCGCACGGTGCGCGCGCCGTACTCCTTGAGCAGCTCGTCCTTGACGTAGTCGAAGAAGTACTTCTCGCGCCGCTCCGTGAAGAACTTCGAGCCCGCGACGTACTTCTCGTCGACGGGCTGGGCGATCGCGGTCTCGGCCTCCTCGGTGGTGATCATCCCGAGCTCGTCCATCTTGCGCAGGACCTCGTTGCGCCGGTTCTCCGCCGCCTGTGGGTTGCGGAAGGGCGAGTAGCTCGAGGGCGCCTGCGGCAGGCCGGCGAGCAGCGCGGCCTCGCCAAGCGTCAGGTCCTGCACCTGCTTGTTGAAGTACACGCGCGCGGCGGCGCGAGCGCCGATCGCCGACTGGCCGCCCGCGGTCCCGTAGGGCACCGTGTTGAGGTAGGTGTTGAGGATCCAGTTCTTGTCGCGCTTGTCCTCGAGCTCCTCGGCGAGCTTGGCCTCCTTGATCTTGCGCTCGTAGGTGCGCTCGTCGGAGATGTAGAGGTTCTTGACGACCTGCTGGGTGATCGTCGAGCCGCCCTCGCGGGTGGAGCCGGACTCGGCGTTCTTGACCGCGGCGCGCGCGATGCCCTCGTAGTCGAGGCCGTCGTGCTCGAAGAAGCGCTCGTCCTCGATGGCCACCGTCGCGTCCTTGAGGTTCTTGGGGAGCGTCTCGGCGGGGGCGGGGATGCGCAGGCTCTCGGCCTGGATGACCCCGAGCCGCTCCCCGCCGGAGGCGTAGACCGTGGTCACCTGGCCCTTGTCGGCCATCTTGAGCTGGTCGAGTGGCGGCGCCGAGGAGGCGATCGAGATCACGTAGCCGACGCCCATCAGCCCGGCGAGACCCGCGCAGACCATCAGCACCGCGAGGGCGAGCAGGGCCTTGTTACGAGGGCGGCCGCGGCTGTGACGGCGTCGCCTGGTCCGCACCGAGCGGCTCATGATCGGGGAGCCCGACTGCCCGCGCGCGCGGGTGCCGAACCCGGGGGATTGTAGCTTCGCCCCCCATGTTCGCCCGGCTGCGCGCGATCCCTGCCGGCCCGCGCGCGGCGCTCGAGGCGCTGCTGTGGTCGCGGGCGGTCGTCTGGGCCGCCGGGCTGCTGGCGCTGTCGAGCTCGGGCGAGACCCCGCCTGACGCGGCTTCGACCCCTCGGGGCTGCGACCGTGGGCGCCCTGCGCCGGCTGCCCCTCGCCTACGGTGCCTGGGCCGTGGTCGCGCTCGCCGCTCCGCTCTCCCATCCCGTCGGCGCGCAGCCGCTCATGAGCCTCGGGCGGTTCGTGCTCGTCCTGTTCCGGCTGCAGCTCTGGCTGGCGGCCGTCCTGGTCGACCGCGGGGCGACGGGTCGCGGCCTGGCGGTCTGCGGCGGGCTGCTCGCCGTGCCCAGCGCCCAGTTCGCGGACTGGGAGTTCGTCGGGTGAGCCGGCCGCGGGCCGTGCTGCTCGACGCCCTGGGCACGCTGCTGACCTTCGCGCCGCCCGCGCCGCTGCTCGCCGAGCGCCTCGGCGTGGCGCCGCAGGACGCCGAGCGCGCGATCCGCGCGGAGATCGCCTACTACCGGGCCCACCTCCACGAGGGCTCCGACGCCGCCGGGCTCGCCGCGCTGCGGCTGCGCTGCGCCCAGCTCGTGCGCGACGAGCTGCGCCTCGACGCCCCCGCCGAGACGGTGCTGCCAGCGCTGCTCGACGCGATCCGGTTCGAGCCCTACCCGGACGCGATCCCCGCTCTGCGCGAGCTGCGCGCGGCCGGGCTGCGGCTCGTGGTCGCCTCCAACTGGGACGTCTCGCTCCACGAGGCCCTCGCGCGCACGGGACTCGTCGCGCTGCTCGATGGGGCGGTCGCCTCGGCCGAGGTCGGCTCGGCCAAGCCCGACGGGGCGATCTTCGCCCGCGCGCTCGCGCTGGCCGGCGTCGAGCCCGCGGCCGCGTGGCACGTCGGGGACCTGCCGGAGGCCGACGTGGAGGGCGCGCGGCGGGCGCGGATCACGCCCGTGCTGATCGTGCGCGAGCCGGGCCCGCCGGCGCCCTCGGGCGTCGAGGTCATCGCCTCACTGGCTGAGCTGCCGGGCCTCCTGCGGGCCGCCGCGCCGTAGTCTCTGCCGGCAGAAGCCACGTGTCGAGTCCGCCCCCCTCCTTCTCCCACCCCGGACCGGCGCCCCTGCACCCGGAGCTGCCGGACGGGATCGAGCGGACCCCCGGCCCCTCCGAGCCGCCGCGCGGCCTGGCGGCCGTGCCGATCTGGGCGCCGTTCGCGGCGATGTTCGCGGTCTTCCTCGTCGCGGGGTTCGTGGCCGCGCTGATCGGCGGCGTCGTCTCGGCCACGGGGACCGAGGTGTCGGCCGAGGACACGCCGCCGGGCGTCCTGATCTCCGCCGCGGTCGTCCAGTTCGCCGCCACCGTCGCCTTCGCGATCCTGTTCGCGCGGAACTGGGCGGGGCCCGTCCGGGCGGCGACCTTCGGCGTGCGCCGGACGCCGTGGCTGCGGGCGCTGGGCTGGACGGCGCTCACCTACCTCGCGTTCGGGATCTGCGCCTTGATCTACTCGGCGATCGTCGGGCCGGGCCCCCAGCAGGACCTGGTCGACGACCTCAAGGACGAGCGGTCGCTCGTCGTGCTCGTCGGCTTCGCGCTGATGGTCGGGGTCCTCGCCCCGATCGCCGAGGAGCTCTTCTTCCGCGGCTTCCTCTTCGGCGTGCTGCGCGAGCGGATCGGCGCCGGCTGGGGCGCGGCGATCGCCGGCACGGTCTTCGGCCTCGTCCACGTGGCCGGCACGCCGGTCCGCACGCTGGGGATCCTGGTCGTCCTGGGCGTCGGCCTGTGCCTCCTCTACCAGAAGACGGGCTCGCTGCTGCCCGGCATGGCGCTGCACGCGGTCAACAACGCCGTCGCCTTGGGCGCGACGAAGGAGCTCCGCTGGTGGCTGTTCATCCTCGTCGTCCTGGGTAGTGCGGCTCTCGTACTGGCGGCGATGACGGCCGTGGTGGCGCGAGAACAGAGAACCGCGTGAAGTGCATGACGACGACGACGGGCGCCCTGGTGGCGCTGAGCCTGCTCCCGGCCGCGGCGGCCGCCCAGAGCCCGCCGCCGCCCCGCCGCCGCCTCCGCCCGCGGCGAAGCTGAGCCTCGCCGTCGAGGGCGCGGCGCGCAGCGGGCGCGACCGCCTCATGGTCTCGGGCCAGCGCTGGTCCGTGCGCGGGACCGTGGCGCCGTTCGCCCCGGGCCAGCAGGCCGTCGTGCGCCTGTTCAAGGGCAGGAGGAAGATCGCCGTCAAGCGCGTCCCCGTGGTGGCCGCCGGCCCGAACGGGACCTTCCGGATGACCTACACCGCCACCCGCACCGGCCGCCTGCGCGCGCGGGCCACCGTCGGCGCCGCCCGGGCG
>JALYMV010000177.1 GCA_030773575.1 Actinomycetota bacterium | reverse complement strand
TCCATGCTCTCGGCGACCACCCGGTCGTAGGCGGCGGTCAGCTCCCGCCGGGCGGCGGCCTGGTGGGCCTCGAACGCGCGCATCGCCGCGGGCCCGAGGCGGGCGCGGAAGCAGCTCTCGCATTCGGGGCAGCGCAGCGCGACATCGTGGGTCCCGCCGGCGCCCGGCTCCCAGCGCAGCGCCTGCACGAGCGTCGATCCGCAGCTCGGGCAGGCCGTCATGAGCCCGGAACCTACGGCCGCGGTCGGACGGACCGCCGGTTGTTGGACGGCCCGCGAGCCGGGTAGGTCGGGGCGCGTCGACGAGGAGGCATGGATGGGCTCGCTGGAGGAGGAGGTCGTGGCCACCAAGCGCGTCGTCCCGCGCGAGCGCGTCCGCCTCGTCACGCGGACGGTCGTCGAGGATCGCCAGGTCAGCGGCGAGCTCCAGCGCGGGGAGGTCGAGCTCGAGCAGGCGCAGCTCCCGCGGCGCTAAGCTCCCGGGCACGCGCCCGTAGCTCAGTGGATAGAGCGCTGCCCTCCGGAGGCAGAAGCCGTAGGTTCGAATCCTACCGGGCGCGTCCGGATCCCCCGGTAGTTTTTGGTCATGGCGGTGATCCGGGGAGACGCGTCGGAAGGGGCGATCTTCGGGGCGTTGATCGACCTCGGGTGCCACGTGCTCGTCCCGTTCGGCCAGAGCCAGCCGTACGACCTGGTGGTCGACCGCGTCGAAGCCGGCTTCGTGCGCATCCAGTGCAAGACGGGGTGGGAGCGCAACGGCTGCATCCTCTTCAACAGCTGCAGCACGGACCACGGCGCCGGCCGTCAGGACTACCGCGGGCGCGCCGATCTCTTCGCCGTCCACTTCCCGCCGACGCGCCAGGTGTACGTCGTGCCGGTCGAGCAGGCGGCTACGCGTACGTCGCGACTGCGGCTCAGGCCGACCGCCAACTGCCAGAAGTCTGGCGTGCGGCACGCCGAGGACCACGAGCTCCGCCGCTGGGCGCACGCACTGGTGCCGCCGCCGCTTCTGCGCGCCGTCTGACCGCGTGCGCCTGGCGATCATCTCCGACACCCACATGCCCAAGGGCCCGCGGCGGCTCCCGGACGCCTGCGTCGAGCGGCTGCGGGCGGCGGACGCGATCCTCCACGCCGGGGACCTGAGCCGGCTCGAGGTGCTCCGCGGGCTCGAGGCGCTCGGGCCGCCGGTGCACGCCGTGCACGGCAACGTCGACGACGCCGCGGTCCGCGCGCTGCTGCCCGCCACCCGCACGGTCGAGCTCCCCGGCGGGGCGCGGATCGCCATGGTCCACGACGCCGGCCCCTCCGGCGGGCGCCTCGCGCGGATGCGGCGGGCGTTTCCGGAGGCGGACGCCGTCGTCTTCGGCCACTCCCACATCCCGCTCCACGAGCGCGACGAGGTCGACGGCTTTCAGATCTTCAACCCCGGGTCGCCGACCGAGCGGCGCCGCTCGCCGCGGCACACCATGGGGGAGGGGACGGCCGGCGAGGACGGCCGGCTCGAGCTGCGCCTGCTCGACCTCGACTAACGCCGAGTAAGCTGCACGGCATGACCCTGAGCATGGGCACCGGCCCCCTCGCCGGCTCACCGGGCGGCCAGTTCAACTTCAACCTCGACGGCGCGCCCGCGCACCGGATCTTCTTCGCCGACCACCCGGCCCGCCTGCGCGCGGTGGTCGCGGGGAGGACGATCGTCGACACGACGCGGGCGAAGCTCCTCTACGAGACGGGCATCCCGCCCGTGCCGTACGTCCCGATCGAGGACCTCGACGCCTCGCTGCTCGAGCGCACGGAGCGCTCGACGCACTGCCCGTTCAAGGGCGACGCGAGCTACTGGACCCTGCGCGCCGGCGACCGCGTCGAGGAGGACTTCGTCTGGGCGTATGAGTCCCCGCTCGAGCAGGTGCCGTGGCTCGAGGGCTACGCCGCCCTCTACTGGGACCGCGTCGACGAGATCTACGTCGAGGACGAGCGCGCGCTCGGTCACCTGCGCGACCCCTACCACCGCGTCGACGCACTCGAGAGCTCGCGCCAGGTCCGCGTGACCGCGGGCGGCGAGGTCGTCGCCGAGTCGGGCCGGCCCGTGATGGTCTTCGAGACCGGCCTGCCGCCGCGCGCCTACGTCCCGCGCGCCGACGTCCGCCCCGGCGTGCTCGGCGCGAGCGCGAAGCGGTCGATCTGCCCGTACAAGGGGGAGGCGAGCTACTGGAGCGTCGCCGGGATCGAGGACGCGGCATGGAGCTACGAGACGCCGCTGCCCGAGGCGCTGCGCGCCGCGGGGCACGTGTCCTTCGAGGGGGAGGGCATCGTCGTCGAGGTGAACTAGGTTTCGCCGTCCGGGCCTCGCAAGCTCGGTCCTCCGGCGACGTTACTCTCGCGGCGCATGGACCTCTCGCTGTTCTTCGCCGGCACGGGCGGCTCGGTGCCCACGGCCCGCCGCGGCCTGCCCGCACTGCTGCTGCGGGCGGGCGGCGACCGGCTGCTGTTCGACTGCGGCGAGGGGACCCAGCGCCAGCTCCTGTGCTCGATCGGGCTGCCAGATCTCGACGCCGTCTTCGTCACCCACTACCACGCCGACCACTGGCTCGGGCTGCCCGGGATGCTCAAGACGTTCGACCTCCGCGGGCGCGAGGCGCCGCTGGCGGTCTACGGCCCGCCCGGCCTCAAGGCGCTGTTCGCCGCGATCCGCCCGGTGTACGGCCGGGTGAGCTACCCGCTCGACCTGATCGAGCTCGACCGCTACGACGAGGTCGGCTTCGACGGCTACCTGGTCTCCCCGTTCCCGGTCGAGCACCGAGTGCCCGCCTACGGCTACGCGTTCGTCGAGGACGACCGGCCCGGGCGCTTCGACGCGCAGGAGGCCGAGCGCCTCGGCGTCTCGCCGGGCCCCGACTTCGGCCGCCTGCAACGGGGCGAGACCGTCGACGGCGTCACCCCCGAGCAGGTCATCGGCGAGGACCGCCCGGGCCGGCGGGTCGTCGTGTCGGGGGACACGGCGCCCTGCCAGGGCGTCGAGGCCTTCGCCCACGGCGCCGACGTCCTCGTCCACGAGGCCACCTTCCTCGACGCCGACCGCGTCCGCGCCCGCGAGACGGGCCACTCGACCGCCGCCCAGGCGGCGGAGATCGCCCGCGACGCCAGGGCGAAGCTGCTCGCGCTCACCCACCTGTCGACCCGCTACTTCCCGCGCGACGTCCGCGACGAGGCCCGCGCGGTCTTCGAGGAGACGGTCGTGCCCAGGGACTTCGAGGCGATCGAGATCCCCTTCCCCGAGCGGGGCGATCCCGAGCTCGTCCGGGAGGAGCTCGAGCCGTCCTGAAGCACTGCTAGGTTGCATGAAGCCAGTCCCCTTTAACCCGGTCCCGTGAGGCCAGGAAGGAGCTGTTCGCAGTGTCAGAGAAGACCGTCCTCGACGAGGACGACATCCGCCGCACACTCGTCCGCATCGCGCACGAGATCGTGGAGAAGAACCCGGAGGGCGACGTCGCCATCGTGGGGATCCACACCCGGGGGGCCGTGCTCGCCGCCCGCCTGCACCGGCTGATCGAGGACCTCCTCGACTCAGAGGTCGCCCACGGCGCCCTCGACATCGCCTTCTACCGCGACGACATCGGCTCGCACCCGACGGGCGCCGGCCCGGTCGTGCGCTCCACCGATCTGCCCTTCGCGCTCGAGCGCCACTCCGTCGTGGTCGTCGACGACGTCCTCTACACGGGCCGCACCGTCCGCGCCGCGATCGAGGCGCTCTTCGACTACGGGCGCCCCGCCCGCGTCCAGCTCGCGGTGCTCGTCGACCGCGGCCACCGCGAGCTCCCGATCCGGCCCGACTTCGTCGGCAAGAACCTCCCGACGGCGCGCGCCGAGCGCGTCGACGTCCGCCTCGAGGAGGTCGACGGGGTCGACGAGGTCTCGATCACCGCCCTGCAAGGAGCCGTCGCGTCGTGAGAAACCTGCTCTCCATCGAGGACCTCGAGCGCCCGGACATCGAGCGCATCCTGGACCGCGCGAAGGCCTTCACCGAGGTCTCCGAGCGCGAGATCAAGAAGGTGCCCGCCCTGCGCGGCCGCCGCGTCCTCAACCTCTTCTACGAGGTCTCCACGCGCACCCGCTCGAGCTTCGAGCTGGCCGCCAAGACGCTGAGCGCCGAGGTCATCAACTTCGTCTCGAGCGGGTCGAGCGTCGAGAAGGGCGAGTCGCTCAAGGACACGATCCAGACCCTCTCCGCCTACCGGCCCGACCTCATCGTCGTCCGCACGCCGCACGTCGGCGCCGCGCGGCTGATCGCCGGGTGGACGCCCGCCGGGGTGGTCAACGCGGGCGACGGCAAGCACGAGCACCCGACCCAGGCGCTGCTCGACGTCCACACGCTGCGCGAGCGCCTCGGCGCGCTCGACGGCGCGAACATCTGGATCGTCGGCGACGTCACCCACTCGCGCGTCGCGCGCTCGAACGTGCTCGCCTTCACCAAGCTGGGCGCCCGGGTGACGGTCTGCGGGCCGCCGACCCTGATCCCGCGCGGCTTCGAGTCGCTCGGCTGCGAGGTCGAGCACACGCTCGACCGGCTGGGCGAGGCCGACGTCGTCTACGCGCTGCGGATGCAGAACGAGCGGATGACGGACTCCTTCGTCCCCTCGCTGCGCGAGTACGCGTCCGTCTACCAGATCGACGGCCGCCGGCTCGGGCCGCGGCAGGTGCTCATGCATCCCGGGCCGGTCAACCGCGGCGTCGAGCTCGCCGCCGAGGTGATCGACTCCCCGCAGGCGCTCATCGGCCAGCAGGTCGCCGCCGGCGTGGTGGTCCGCATGGCGGTCCTCTACGAGCTGCTCGCCGGGCGGACCGCCGGCGACCGCGCCCCGACGACCCCCCAGTACGCATGAGACCCCGCGGGTCCACCCCAGACCACAGTTCGAGCCCGGGCAGCGGCCGATCGGGTGTCCCCGAGCGCCTCTTCTCCCGGCCGACGCCGCCCGCCGACCTGCTCGTCGAGGGCGCCCACGTCCTCGACCCCCGGACGGGGATCGACGCGCCCCACGACGTCCTCGTCCACGACGGGTTCATCGCCGGGATCGGCGCGCCCGGCTCGCTCGAGGCGCCCGAGGGCGCCGAGCGCGTCGACGGCGAGGGCCGTCACCTGCTCCCCGGCTTCGTCGACCCGCACGTCCACCTGCGCACGCCGGGCCAGGAGCACAAGGAGGACCTCGACTCGGGCACCCGCGCGGCGGCGGCCGGCGGCTTCGTCGCGGTGGTGGCGATGCCGAACACGTCGCCGACCGTCGACGACGCCTCGGTCCTGCGCGCGCTGCGCGAGGCCGCCCGCCGCGAGGCCCGCGTGCCGACCGGCTTCATGGCGTCCGTCACCCGCGGGCTGGCGGGCGAGGCGCTCACCGAGATGGCCGAGCTGCGCGCCGAGGGCGCGCTCGGCTTCACCGACGACGGCAAGCCGGTGTGGCGCGCGGCGATGCTGCGGAGAGCCCTGCAGTACCAGAAGCTCTGCGGCGGGGTGATCGCGCTGCACGAGGAGGACCCGTCGCTCAGCGCGGCCGGCGTCATGCACGAGGGCGAGGTCAGCGCGCGGCTCGGGCTGGCCGGGATCCCGTCGATCTCGGAGTCCACGCTGATCGCCCGCGACGCGGCGATCGCCCGCTATGAGGGCGGCCGGATCCACGCCCAGCACCTCAGCGCCGCCGAGTCGGTCGAGGCGGTCGCCGAGGCCAAGGCCCGGGGCGTCTCGATCACCTGCGAGGCGAGCCCGCACCACCTCACGCTCACCGACGAGGACGTCCTGCTCCTGCTCGACACGCGGCTGAAGATGAACCCGCCGCTGCGCACGGAGGCCGACCGCCAGGCGCTCATCGCCGGCCTGCGCGACGGGACGATCGACTGCATCGCCACCGACCACGCGCCGCACGCGCGTGAGGAGAAGGAGGTGCCGTGGGAGGAGGCGCCCATGGGGACCACGGGGCTCGAGACGGCGTTCGCGTCGGTCTACTCCGAGCTCGTGCGCCCGGGGACCCTGCCGCTCGGCCTGGTGGTCGAGAAGCTCAGCGCGGGTGCCGCGCTGCTCGACCTCCCGCTGCCCCGCATCGCGACGGGCGAGCCGGCCAACCTCTGCCTGATCGACCTCGAGGCGACCTGGGAGGTCGGCGAAGCCGGCTATGAGAGCCGGTCGGAGAACTGCTGCTTCGCCGGGCGGACCTTCCACGGCCGCGTCCTGATGACCGTCGCCGCCGGCGCGGTCGCCTACCGGGAGCGCGCGTTCGCGGTGAGCGCGGCTTGAGCCTGTTGCAGCGAGACCGGGCGGCCCTCGTGGTCATCGACCTCCAGGAGGGCTTCCGCCCGTACGAGGAGTTCGAGGCGGTGGCCGAGCGGGCGGGCACGCTCGTGGCCGGCGCGCGCCTCCTCGGCGTCCCGCTCGTGGCCACCGAGCAGTACCCGAAGGGTCTGGGGCACACGGCGGCGAGCGTCGGCCTCGACGGCGAGGCGCCGGTCGAGAAGACGGTCTTCTCCGCCGCGCGCGCCGACGGCTTCGACCTCGGCGGCCGCGACCAGGCGGTCGTCTGCGGGATCGAAGCGCACGTCTGCGTCTCGCAGACCGTCCACGACCTGCTCGCACGGGGCGTCGAAGTCCACGTCGCGGTCGACGCGGTCACCTCGCGCCACGCGGTCGACAAGGAGGTCGGCCTGGCGAAGATGGAGCGGGCGGGCGCGATCCGCTCGAGCGTCGAGACCGCGCTGCTCGAGCTCTGCGAGCGCGCGGGCACGCCCGAGTTCAAGGCCGTCCAGAAGCTGATCCTGTGAGCGCCCCCTCCGCCTACGTCCTTCTCGAGGACGGGACCCGCTTCGACGGCGAGGCGGCCGGCGCGCTCGGCGCGGTGGCCGGCGAGGTCGTCTTCACGACCGGCATGTCGGGCTACCAGGAGTCGGTCACCGACCCGAGCTTCGCCCGCCAGATCATCACCTTCACCGCCGCCCACGTCGGCAATTACGGGGTGAGCGCCGAGGGCATGGAGTCCGACCGCATCCACGCCGCCGGCGTGATCATGCGCGAGGCGGTCAACGACGAGGACGCCCCCGGGGCCGAGGGCGGCTGGCTCGACTGGCTGCGCGACTGCGGCATCCCCGCGATCTCGGGCGTCGACACCCGCGCGCTCGTCCGCCACATCCGCGAGGCGGGCGCGATGGCCGGCGGGATCTTCCCGGCGGAGACGCATGAATCCGAGGCCCGCGAGCGGATCGCCGCCGAGCCGGCGATGGCCGGGCGAGACCTCGCCCGCGAAGTGACGATCCCGGAGATGACGGTCATCCGCGGCGACGGCTCGGGCCCGCGGATCGCCGCGCTCGACACGGGGATCAAGCACTCCATCGTGCGCAACTTCACCGCGCGCGGCGCAACCCTCGAGCTGCACCCGTGCACCGCGTCGGCCGCCGACCTGCTCGCGAGCGACCCCGACGGGCTCTTCCTGGTGCCCGGCCCGGGCGACCCGGCGGCGCTCGGCTACATCGTCGCCACCATCCGCGAGGTGCTCGCCGAGCAGCGCCCGGTCTTCGGGATCTGCCTCGGCCACCAGCTGCTCTCGCGGGCGGTCGGCCTCGAGACCTTCAAGCTGCCCTTCGGCCACCGCGGCGCCAACCACCCCGTCAAGGACCTGCGCGACGGCTCGATCGCCATCACCTCGCAGAACCACGGCTTCGCGGTCGCCGGCGAGCCGGGCCAGCGGATCTCCTCCGACCTCGGGGAGGCCGAGATCACCCACGTCA
The DNA here is from genome assembly GCA_030773575.1 of Actinomycetota bacterium. Taxonomy (GTDB): domain Bacteria; phylum Actinomycetota; class Thermoleophilia; order Solirubrobacterales; family Solirubrobacteraceae; genus JACCYI01. The sequence goes on along the minus strand of JALYMV010000177.1, from coordinate 5,025 downwards.
ACCTCTACGACGGCACGGTCGAAGGGCTGCGCCTCCTCGACGCCCCCGCCGGCTGCGTGCAGTACCACCCCGAGGCAGGGCCCGGCCCCAACGACTCCCTTGGCCTGTTCGACGAATTCATCGAGCAGTTCCAGGAGCGAAGCGGTCAAGCGAGGCCGGACGCCGAGCTCCGTCTCAGGACGCCGGTCCGGACGACCGGCGGGGGAGACCTTCAGGAGCGAAGCGGTCAAGCGAGGCCGGATGCCGAGCTGGATCTCAGGACGCCGGTCCGGACGACCGGCGGCGGAGTTCAGGAGCGAAGCGGTCAAGCGAGGCCGGATGCCGAGCTCGATCTCAGGACGCCGGTCCGAACGACCGGCGGCGGAGTTCAGGAGCGAAGCGGTCAAGCGAGGCCGGATGGCGAGCTCGATCTCAGGACGCCGGTCCGGACGACCGGCGGCGGAGTTCAGGAGCGAAGCGGTCAAGCGAGGCCGGATGGCGAGCTCGATCTCAGGACGCCGGTCCGGACGACCGGCGGCGGAGACCAGTAGTCATGCCGAGGCGCGACGACCTCCAGAAGATCCTCGTCATCGGCTCCGGGCCGATCGTCATCGGCCAGGCCGCCGAGTTCGACTACTCGGGCGCGCAGGCGTGCAAGGTGCTGCTCGAGGAGGGCTACGAGGTCGTCCTCGTGAACTCCAACCCGGCGACGATCATGACCGACCCGGAGTTCGCGACCGCGACCTACGTCGAGCCGCTGCTGCCCGGCCCGGTCACCCAGATCATCGAGCAGGAGCGCCCCGACGCCCTGCTGCCGACCCTTGGCGGGCAGACCGCGCTCAACCTCGCCAAGACGCTGTACGAGGACGGGACGCTCGAGCGCTACGGCGTCGAGCTGATCGGCGCGAACTACGACGCGATCAACCGCGCGGAGGACCGCGAGCTCTTCGACGCCACGATGCAGGCGGCCGGCCTGCGCACCGCGCGCAACACGATCGCCACCTCGTTCGCCGAGGCGCGCTCGGCGCTCGTGGACTTCGGGCTGCCGCTGATCATCCGCCCGGCGTTCACCCTCGGCGGCCGGGGCGGCGGCATCGCGCGCACGGAGGAGGAGTTCGAGCGCATCGTCGAGGGCGGCCTCGCCGCCTCGCCGATCGGCCAGGTCCTCATCGACGAGTCCGTCCTGGGCTGGGGCGAGTTCGAGCTCGAGGTCATGCGCGACGGCGCGGACAACGTGGTGATCGTCTGCTCGATCGAGAACATCGACCCGATGGGCGTCCACACGGGCGACTCGGTGACCGTCGCCCCGCAGCAGACGCTGACCGACCGCCAGTACCAGACGCTGCGCGACCAGGCCATCCGGGTCATCCGCGCCGTCGGGGTGGAGACGGGCGGATCGAACGTGCAGTTCGCGGTCAACCCGGCGACGGACGAGGTCATCGTCATCGAGATGAACCCGCGGGTCTCGCGCTCGAGCGCGCTCGCCTCCAAGGCCACGGGCTTCCCGATCGCCAAGATCGCGGCGCGGCTCGCGGTCGGCTACCGGCTCGACGAGATCGACAACGACATCACGCGCCGCACGCCCGCCTCCTTCGAGCCGGTCGTCGACTACGTGGTGGTCAAGTGCCCGCGCTTCGCCTTCGAGAAGTTCCCCGGCGTCGACGGCCGGCTCTCCACCCACATGAAGTCGGTCGGCGAGGTGATGGCGATCGGGCGGACCTTCGAGCAGGCGTTCGCCAAGGCGCTGCGCTCGCGCGAGCTCGACGAGCAGCCGACCTACGAGGGAAACCTGCTCGAGCGCCTCGGGACGGCGAGCGCCGACCGCTACGACGTCCTGCTCGAGGCGTTCCGCCGCGGCCACACGCTCGACGAGGTCCGCGCCGTCACCCACATCGACCCTTGGTACCTGCGCCGGCTGCAGTCGCTCGCGGTCGATCCCGCGGCGCCGTTCGACGGCCTCGAGCGCACGTTCAAGGCGGTCGACACCTGCGCGGCGGAGTTCGAGGCCGAGACGCCGTACTACTACTCCGCCTGGGAGCGCCCCGGGCGTGACGGCGTCGCCTCCGACGTCCTGCGCGGCACCCGGGAGAGCGTGATGATCCTCGGCTCGGGGCCGAACCGGATCGGCCAGGGCATCGAGTTCGACTACTGCTGCGTGCACGCCGCGATGACCGTCCGCGACTCCGGCCGCGACGCGGTGATGGTCAACTGCAACCCGGAGACCGTCTCGACCGACTACGACACCTCCGACCGCCTCTACTTCGAGCCGCTGACGCTCGAGGACGTGCTCGCGATCGTCGAGCAGGAGCGCCCGGAGGGCGTCATCGTCCAGTTCGGGGGCCAGACCCCGCTCCGGCTGGCGGCCGGCCTGGCCGCGGCGGGCGTCCCGCTGCTGGGCACGAGCGTCGACGCGATCGACCTCGCCGAGGACCGCTCGCGCTTCAGCGCCCTGCTGGGGGAGATCGGCTGCGCGGCCCCGCCCTACGCGACGGCGCACTCCCACCAGGAGGCGCTCGAGGTCGCGCCAGGCGTGGGCTTCCCGCTGCTCGTGCGCCCGAGCTACGTGCTCGGCGGCCGCGCCATGGAGATCGTCTACAGCGTCGACGGGCTGGCCGACTACCTGCGGCGGGTGCAGCCGCCGGCGGGCGAGGCGATCTTCCTGGATCGCTTCCTCGAGAACGCCACGGAGGTCGACGTCGACGCGATCTGCGACGGCGCCGACGTCTGGATCGGCGGGATCATGCAGCACGTCGAGGAGGCCGGCATCCACTCGGGCGACTCCGCCTGCGTGCTGCCGCCGCACTCGCTCGAGCGCGACACGCTCGAGGAGATCCGCCGCCACACGCGCGACATCGCACTCGCGCTCGGGGTGGTCGGGCTGCTCAACGTCCAGTACGCGGTGGTGGGCGACCGCGTCCACGTCATCGAGGCCAACCCGCGCGCCTCGCGGACGGTCCCGTTCGTCTCCAAGGCGACGGGCGTCCCGCTCGCCAAGATCGCCTGCCGGGTGATGCTCGGCGAGCGGCTCGCCGACATGCAGCTGCCCGAGCGCCCCGAGGGCGACCACGTCTCGGTCAAGGAGGCGGTGCTGCCGTTCGACCGCTTCACGGGCTCCGACGCGCTCCTCGGCCCCGAGATGCGCTCGACGGGCGAGGTGATGGGCGTGGCCGCCGACTTCCCGGCCGCCTTCGCCAAGGCTCAGGCGGCGGCGGGCGCGCACCTGCCGCAGGCGGGCACCGTCTTCCTCACGGTGACGGACTCCGACAAGCTCGCCGCGGTGGGGATCGCCGCCCAGCTCCACGACCTCGGCTTCGACATCGTCGCCACCCGCGGCACCGCGCAGGCGATCGCCCGGATGGGGATCCCGGTCGAACGGCTCAACAAGCTGGGCGAGGGCTCTCCCCACGTCGTCGACTGGATCGAGCGCGGCGACGTCGACCTGGTGGTCAACACCCCGACGGGGACCGACGCGCGCGCCGACGGCTACGAGATCCGCGGCGCCGCGGTCGCCCGCGGCATCCCGTGCATCACCACGCTGTCGGGCGCGATGGCCGCCGCCCGGGCGATCGCCGCCGCCCGGATCGGGTCGCCGCCGGTGCACTCGCTGCAGGAGATGCATAAGCGAGGGCGCGCGCCGGTGGGCTCGTGAGCCGGGTGCCGGCGCCGCTGGGCCGGCGGACCGTCGAGGTCGCCGCCGTCACGCGCTACGGCGTCTACGTGGTGATCTCGGCCTCCGACCCCGAGGGCCCGCGCCCGGCGGCCGGCCAGTTCTACATGCTCACCGCTGCGGAGCGGTGGGGTGGAGGCGACGACGACCGGCCGTTCCTGCCGCGCGCGTTCTCCGTGCTGCGCGCCCACGACGACGGCCGGCTCGACTTCCTGCTCGAGGACGTCGGCCCGGGGACCGCGCGCCTCTGCGAGCTGCGCGCGGGCGAGGGACTCCAGCTGCTCGGGCCGCTCGGCAACGGCTTCGCGCCCGACCGGGCCCGCCGCGCGCTGCTGGTCGGCGGCGGGGTGGGGATCGCCCCGCTCGCCATCCTCGCCGACGAGCTCGGCCCCGCCGCGCTGGTGATCGTCGGCTTCCGCGACGCCGCCCACGCCGAGGGCGCGGCGCTCCTGCCCGGCGCCCGGATGGCCACCGACGACGGCTCGGCCGGCCACCACGGCCTGGTCACCGACCTGCTCCGCGCAGAGCTGGGATGCGACCCGCGCGCGGCGGTGTATGCGTGCGGCCCGCCGCCCATGCTCGAAGCCGTGCGCGCGATCTGCCTCGAAGCCGGCGTCCCCGCCCAGCTCGCGATGGAGTCGGGGATGGCGTGCGGCTTCGGCGCGTGCTTCGGCTGCGTGGTGCCGACCCGCATGGGCTACCTGCGCCTCTGCGTCGACGGCCCGGTGGTCGCGGCCGACGAGGTCGCGGAGGTCGTGTGAGCACCGACCTGTGCGGCATCCCGCTCGCGCACCCCATCATCAACGCGTCGGGGACCTTCGACGCGATCGCCGCCCGCCGCGCGTTCGGCGACGCGCTGCTCGAGTCGTTCCCGTTCGCGGCGTTCGTCTCCAAGACGGTCACCCTCGAGCCGCGCGAGGGCAACCCGCCGCCGCGGATCTTCGAGCTGCCCGCCGGGATGCTCAACTCGATCGGCCTGCCCAACAAGGGGCTGGCCGGCTATCTCGAGCACGACCTGCCGCAGCTCGCCGAGCTGCCCGTCCCGCTCATCGTCAACGTCATGGGCTTCACCCGCGAGCAGGTCGCCGACCTCGTCACCGCGTTCGCCGAGCGCGACGAGGTGGCCGGCCTCGAGCTCAACGTCTCCTGCCCGAACGTCAGGACGGGCACCACCATGGGCGCCGACCCGGGGGAGACCGCGGCGCTGCTCGACGTGGTGCGCCCGCGCACGCGCAAGCCGCTCATCGTCAAGCTCACGCCGAACACCGCGGCGCCCGCCGAGGTGGCCGCCGCGGCGGAGGCCCACGGCGCCGACGCGGTCTCGCTGATCAACACGCTGCGGGCGATGGCGCCGCATCCGAGCGGGCGCGGCCCGTGGC